>JAAYXR010000057.1 GCA_012515785.1 Acholeplasmataceae bacterium
GGGATTTAAATGAAAAGATTTTGAAAATCGATTTAAAAGAGGTGATATAAATGGATACATTACAAATTGTTATGATGTCAATCTGGGGAGTGGTTTTATTAATAACATTAATATTAGAATTCCAAGGTCCACAGCTTGAAACCATCTGGTTTACAGTTGGTAGTATTGTTGCATTAATTTTAGCAGCGTTTAATGTTCACTATTTAATTCAAATTGGGGCATTTGTTATAGTTTCAGTTGTGTTGCTTATTGCAACAAGACCGTTATCGAAAAGGTTTATGCAACGGGAGATGGTTAAAACGAATGCAGATTCCTTAATTGGTCAACACGCAATTGTAACCAAAGAAATTACTCTTGACCATAGAGGAGAAGTAAAAGTTAATGCAGTTTATTGGGTGGGTTTTGTTACTAAAAACATCACTATTAAGGAAGGATCTAAAGTTGTAATTTTAGATATAGAAGGCAATAAATTATTGGTAGAACCAATAGAAGGAGGAAATTAATATGCCTACAGGAGTAATAGTATTATTAATTGTATTAGGAATCGTTTTATTAATAGCGGTTATTGTAGCTTTATCAAGTGTTAAAATTGTTAAACAAGCGCAAATTGCGATTGTTGAACGTTTAGGAAGATATTATAAAACATGGGAAACAGGAATTCATTTTTTAATTCCATTCTTTGACCGCATCTCTTTAAAAATATCACTTAAAGAACAAATCATTGATTATGACCCACAACCAGTTATTACTAAAGACAATGTTACAATGCAAATTGACTCAGTAGTTTACTATCAAATTACTGATGCTAAGTTATATGCGTACGGAGTAGAAAATCCAAGAAATGCTTTAGCTAATTTAACTGCAACTACATTACGTAACGTAATTGGGGCAATTGATTTAGACGAAGCTTTAACTGGTAGAGAGTTAATCAACTCTAAATTAAGAATCATCTTAGACGAAGCAACTGATCCATGGGGTATTAAAGTATTAAGAGTTGAGTTAAAAAACATTATGCCACCAAAAGATATTCGTGACGCAATGGAAAAACAAATGCGTGCTGAAAGAGAAAAGCGTGAAGCAATTTTAAATGCAGAAGGTAAAAAACAAGCACAAATTCTTATCGCAGAAGGTGCTAAAGAAGCTAAAGTACTAGAAGCTCAAGCTGATAAAGAAGCAAGAATTTTAGCAGCAGAAGCTGATAAACAATCACAAATTCTAAAAGCTCATGGGGAAGCTGAAGCAATTAGATCGATTCAAGAAGCTAATGCTGAAGGTATTAAATTAATTAAAGCGGCTGGTGCTGATGAAAGTGTTTTAAAGATTCATGGATATAATGCATTAGTTGAAGTATCTAAAGGTCAAGCCACAAAATTAATTATCCCTTCTGAGTTATCAACGATTACTTCACTAGTTAGTAGTGCCAAAGAAGTAATGGAAACAAAACCAGCTAAGGCCGATGTAAAAGATAAAAAATAACATTGCAAAAAAGAATGGCCACCTAACAAGTGGCCATCTTTCAAAAACAAGGAGGTATTGACATCATGACTCAAAAAGTTTTAAAATACCTAAGCAAAAAAGAAAGATATGAATATAATAATTTAGATAAAATTTTGTCGTATTACGCTAATGGAGAATTCGAAAAATTTTTGAAATTTTACGAGGCCAGTGATATTAAATTTTATCCGAATTTAAAAAGAAAAGGTAGTTCTTTAACAGTAGACTTTCA
>JAAYXR010000058.1 GCA_012515785.1 Acholeplasmataceae bacterium
AATGGGGTAAATGTTAAAATAATAACATCATTGCTTGTGACTATTGTTAGTAATCCAACTAAAAAATAAAGACTTACAAATAAAATTACTTGACTATTTTTAATTCTTTTTAAGAGTAAGTAAGCGAGCCATTTAAAAAAACCTAATTCATCTAATAACAAACTAAAAAAAGTCATCATAATAAATAGAATAACTAACTTAATCGGGTTCATCGCATTATTATTAATAAGTCCTTCCCAAAGTAATTTTAAATCAAGGGTAAAAGTTAAAATAATAAGTAATGCACCTAAAAAAACGATAACCCAATAAGTATCAGTTGACCATTTCTTAATTTTAATTTTTGGGAAAAATAAGAGACTGCATATCATTAAGATAAGAGTTGCCAAAACGATGATATTTCCAATCATATCAAGTACCTCATTATTGTATTATACTACATTACAATTATTAAACGACTAAAACAAAAAATTACTTTTCTTTTTTACTATTGTAATAAAAGTTTTTATTTAAATTTTATAAGATAATGTATCATTTTAGTAAATTTTCAAGCATTATTTCCGTAAAATGTAAAATATTTTAAACTGACTAATGAATGCTAACAAAGTTTATTGCAATTTTTTAAGTTTTATATTATAATTTATTAACAATGATTTATTTAAACTTTTAAATGAGAGGACGGTGAGAAAATGCCAGTCATCGAAGAAATTTTAGTTGCTAATTCAGTCGGCTTACTCGTATTGATTGTTTCTATGCTATCCCGAGTTGAAATAAAAAGAGAAAAACACTTAGGTGTAAGAATATTTGATGCGATGGTGTGGATTACATTTTTCGCACTAATTGCCGAAACTCTTACTTTTTTATTGGACGGAAAGCCAGGAAAGTTCATTCATTTTTTACAATATCTAACTAACGCCTATCTTTTCATGGCCTCTACTGCTGTTGGCTTACTTTGGGTTTTATTTGTAGATATTCGTATTTTCCGGAGTAATATTCGTATTAAAAAATGGCTCCAAATTCTTGTCATTCCAGTTACAGCCATAGTGGTCTTACTGATTCTTGACTTTTTTGGATTAGGAATCATCTTTTCAGTTGATGCACAAAACGTATATGTTCGCGGCAAGTTAGTCATTTTATCATATGTTTTTCTATTTTGTTGTTTTATTATCACATTGATTTTAGCAATTCTTGCTGTTAAGCGTAATGGTCACATTCGCTTTTTCCCAGTTCACTATTTTGTAATACCAGCGCTTTTAGGAACAATTGCTCAAGGTTTATTTTATGGTTTATCAATTGGTTGGTTGTGTACTAGCGTTGCCTTACTCTTTGTTCAACTCCATCTTGCTAACCAAAACGCTTACGAAGATGAACTATCAGGATTATATAACCGTAAGTATTTTGGATGGATGGTTGAAAAATTTACTGGTAGTTTAAGAAATCGTTTCATTGGTGCGATAATGATTGATATCGATAGATTCAAATCAATTAATGATGAGTTTGGCCATTCAGTCGGTGACGATGTCATTCGCAGCATCGGTTGGATATTATCAAACGTTAGCACTGCTAATACGATTGCTTTCCGTGTTGGTGGTGATGAATTTATCGTGCTTCATATTGATGGCAATGAAGCTGATATTGAACAAGTCAGTGTAGAGATTAACGAACAAATAGCCGAATTCAACAAAACCTTTGAAAAGCCGTATTTGCTGTCTGTTTCTATGGGAGTTTCTACCTGCCACACTAATAACACTAGTCTTGACTTTTTCTTCCATCAACTAGATCAGTTAATGTATGAAGAAAAAGCCCAACGCGATACAAAAAATGGGAACTGTCCAGAAAATATAAAATAATATTAAAACTATGATAAATAA
>JAAYXR010000007.1 GCA_012515785.1 Acholeplasmataceae bacterium
AGATCTAGAAGATGCAAAACTTTGATGAACACCAAGAAGTCCATACGAAGCTAGATATACGTGTTTGGAAAAAGATTTTAAAAGTAATGCTTCAAAAGAAAGTGCCGCTAATCATGTTAATTGTTAGTTCGCTTCTTTTAGCATTCTTTGATGTTTTATATCCACTACTTAATTCATATGCGATTAAAACATTCTTTGGTGAAACTCCAAATTATTCTACTAAAATACCATTTATTATTGTATATGTAACGTCAGCGGTCTTATTTGGGGTAGTTGTTTTTGGATTTATTAAGGCTGCGGGAACATTAGAAGTAGAGATTGGTTATGAATTAAGAAAACAAGCTTTCAATAAAGTTCAAGTCTTGTCTTATAATTACTTTGACAAAACTCCAGCGGGGTGGGTTATTGCTAGACTTACTAACGACTCAAGAAGATTATCGGGAATTGTCTCTTGGGGTACGATGGAAGGAGTTTGGAGTATGGCGACAATGCTCGGGGCATTAGTCGTTATGTTTATAATTAAATGGCAACTAGCATTAATTATGGTTGGTTTAATTGGATTAATCTTTTTGATTAGTATGTTTTTTAGAAGAAAAATCTTGAAAGCCCACCGTGAAATTAGAAGAACTAACTCCAAAATTACTGCTTCATATAATGAGGGAATTATGGGTAATAAAACATCTAAAACTCTAGTTTTAGAACGTCATAATTATGAAGGTTTCCATGATTTAACTGATGATATGAAACGCAAATCAATTCGTGCGGTCTTCTATTCATCAATTTTCTGGCCAATTTTAATTGTTGTAAGTTATACTGGTTTAATGTTTATTTTAAATATTGGCGGTGACATGGTAATTAAAAATATTATTGATGTCGCCACACTATATTTATTTGTTTCATATTCATTAAGATTTTTTGATCCAGTAATTGCGCTAGCTAATATTTTAGCTGAACTTCAACAGGCACAAGCGGCCGCTGAAAGAATTATTAGTTTAATTGAAGAAGAACCACAAATTATTGATACTCCTGAGATTAAAGAAATATACGGAGATATCTTACATCCAAAGACCGAAAATTATCTTGATATTAAAGGTAATGTAACATTTAAAAATGTGACATTTTCTTATGTTAAAGATGAAATAATATTAGATAATTTTAACCTTGATGTAAAAGAAGGAGATAGTATCGCTTTAGTTGGGGCAACTGGTTCAGGCAAGTCAACAATCGTTAATTTAGTATGTCGTTTTTATGAGCCAAATGAAGGTGAAATATTGATTGATGGCAAAAACTATAAAGACATTTCTTTAGGTAACTTAAGATCAAATTTAGGCTATGTATTACAGACACCACATCTTTTCAATATGTCGGTTGTTGACAACATTAGATATGGTAAAAGAGATGCAACATTAGACGATGTAATAGCGGTTAGTAAAGCCGTTGGCGCGCATGAGTTTATTAGTAAAATGGAACATGGTTATGATACTTTTGTTGGTGAAGAAGGCTCCCTTCTTTCAGCCGGCGAACGCCAACTTATTTCATTTGCTAGAGCGCTATTAGTTGACCCTAAAATCTTAGTTTTAGATGAGGCAACTTCATCAATTGATACTGAAACTGAAAAGGCAATTTTAGGGGCAATTGAAAAAGTTATGAAAGGTAGAACTACCTTTATTGTCGCCCACAGGCTTTCAACAATTAGAAATGTTTCTAAGATACTAGTAATTGATAAAGGTAAGATTATCGAGTCAGGAACTCATCAAGAATTAATTGATTTACAAGGTGAATATTACACCTTATACAAAAATCAATTTATTGATGAACAAGTGTCAAAATCAGTTAGATAGGTAGGGGATTAAATGATTATTATTGTTGGGGCTAGCGCTAGCGGGAAAACCGAAATTACTAAAGTATTAATTAAAGATTATAATTATCATAAGTGTGTCACGACAACAACACGTTTGCCACGTGTTGGTGAAGTTGATGGTAAAGATTATCACTTTTTAAATCATGAGACATTTATGAATAAAATTAAAAATAACGAATTCGTTGAATTTATTCAATATCGTGATAACTATTACGGGACTCAAAGAAAAGATATTAAAAATGATGCAGTCGTCATTTTGGAACCAAATGGTGCCAATGAGTTACTCCGTAAATTACCAGGAGACATCTTTTTAGTTTTGGTTGAATCTACTCGTGATAAAAGAAAATCAAGAATGGTTTCTCGTGGTGATAATATGCATGAAATTAATAAAAGATTGGCTTCCGATGATGAATTGTTTTCTAAAGATAAATTACTAAAGATTGATTTGTTAATTCAAAATGAAAATCAAACGTTAGATGAATTAGCACGATTTATTCACACGAAATACCTTAATTTTCTAAACAAAAAGTAACTAAGTCTAGTTCATTGAATCATAATTTTCATTGATATATAATTTAAGTAAGAGGTGAAAATTATGTTAAAAGATCAAAAAGTTATTGAATTATTACAACAACAAGTTAACGCAGAATTTTATAGTGCGTATTTATATTTAGATTTCGCAAACTGGTTAGAAGTTGAAGGATTAACGGGGTTTGCTAATTGGTTTAAAATTCAAGCTAAAGAAGAATTAGCTCACGGGCATTTATTTATGGATTACCTACACGCTCATGGTATTTATGTTAATTTACAACCAATTGCTAAACCTGAACAAACAGTACTGATGAACGTTGAAGTAATTTTAAATGGAGCATTAAAACATGAGCAACATGTTACTGAATTAATTCATAAGATTTACAAAGCCGCATTAGATGCAAGTGATTTTAGAACTACTGAGATGTTAAATTGGTTTGTTAAAGAACAACTTGAAGAAGAAGTTAATGCACAAGAGTTAATTGATAAATATAATTTAGTGAAAAAATGCGGAACTGGCGTTTACAAATTAGATAAAGAATTAGGCAAACGCGAATGGGAAGAACCAGACTTTAAAATTGTTGATTAATTAATAATTTCAAGGAAGACCCACAAAAGGGTCTTTTTTCTTACTAAATCTCCCAAAATTTACAAATAATATTATAAAAGAGTATAATGTATATGGGCCTTATGAAGTTTACTAGATAATAAGGAGGTTTTTAATATGTTAAATGAATTGATTAACAAAAATGTTGAAATAATAGTTGCTCTTGGCGGGAGAGCTCCTGAAGGTTCAACCCCTAAAAAGTATCGTGGTACTTTAGTTTCAGTTGATAGTGAATTTGTTGAATTACAAATCAAAAGCCAAACCCTACTTATATCTAAAAAATATATTATAACAGTTCAAGAATACTAATAATTTGTGTGCGCTCGTAGCTCAGCTGAATAGAGCAAGACTCTCCTAAGGTCTAGGTCGAAGGTTTGAATCCTTTCGGGCGCGCCATTTTAAATATGCATCAAGGAGAATATATGATAGTTATTACAGGAGCAAGTGGCCATATTGGGAATAACTTAGTAAGATTATTAATCGAGCGTGATATTCCATTCAAAGTCTTATTAAGAAGAGACGGGCATGAACTAGCAGGGTTAGAAATTGAAAAATATATTGGTAATCTTTATGATTATAATTTTTATGATGAACACATTCAAAAAGGTGATACTGTAATTCATTTAGCAGGATATATTGATTTGGGTAATAGAGATTACAAGCAAAGTTATGAAGCTAATGTCACAATGACTAAAATTATTGCTGATGTTTGTTTAGAGAAAAAAGCTAAATTAATTTTTTCTTCATCGACTGATATTTTATTTCATAATAGTAAGGGATATTATATTGAGAACGATGTTGATAAAATTAAATACAATTATCCGAAAACGAAAACAATTGCCACTTTATATGTTAAAGAGCTGCAAGAAAAAGGATTAAACGCGATTATTTTATATCCAACATCAGTTGTTGGAATTAATGATTTTAAGGGATCTCAAGCAGGAAAAGAAATAATTAAGGCTGCTAAAAAAAGATGTTTGCCTTATCTTAAAGGTGGTTATGATTTCATTGATGTAATTGATGTATCAAATGCGATTATAAACGCAGTA
>JAAYXR010000008.1 GCA_012515785.1 Acholeplasmataceae bacterium
CAATAATGTATGAGTAGATATCTTGTCTACCATCGATGATGTCAACATCAACGTCTGGTGCAATATTTTCAATATATTCAGCAATTTTTTCAACTTCTTTTTCGCTAACGTCAGATCCAAAGAAGATGGTTACGATTTCTGATTCTTCAGTAATCATTTGTTTTAATAAGTTTTTAGTTGATTTTAATCTTGAGTTAGTTGAAACTGCGATTTTGTTGTTATAAATTCCGATGTAGTCATCCTTTTTAATTTCAACACCATTAACAGTAGTATCTCTAACAGCGTAAGTAATTTCTCCTGAATTAACATCAGCAACAACATCTGACATTTCTTCTAGGTTTTCATCAAGTGATCTAGTTGGATCAAAAACCATTAGTGAGGCATAACCTTGAGAGATTGTCTTAGTCTTTAAAACTCTAATTGTTCTTTCTGGTAATAAATCGATTGTTTGTTCAGCGGTTAACACGATATTTGAGTTATTTGGAATAATGATAATGTTATCAGCATTTAATTCATTAACTGCTTTAACAAATTCTTCAGCTGATGGGTTCATCGTTTGACCGCCATCAATAATATAATCAACGCCTAATTCTTTAAATGAGTTTTTGATTCCGTCACCACTAGCGACAGCAATAATTGCATATTTAGTTTTTTCTTTAGATTTAACTGGCTCTGGTGTTGGTTGAGCACTAGCTTGATGATTTTCAACAATACTATGATGTTGTAACTTCATATTTTCAATTTTAATCGTTTGAAGTTCACCATATTTTTGCGCTAAGGTTAAAGCGACACCTGGTTGATTAGTATGAACGTGAACTTTTAATAAGTCATCCATCACTACAACTACTAAAGAATCTCCCATTTGCATTAATGGTTTTTTAATTTGAGTATCATTAAATTTATCTTGATCAAATAATTTAACGATAAATTCAGTACAATAAGCAAATTTAATATCTTGAAGCGATTCAAAGGCATGATTATCAACAAATTCTGGCATTTGAGTTGCAACTGGTTGAGCATCAACTTCAGTTAACATTTGACCATTTAATGCCATTTGCATTCCTTCAATAATCTTAATAAATCCAGCTCCACCTGAGTCTACGACTCCAGCTTCTTTTAATACTGGTAAAATCTCAGGAGTTCTTTCTAACGTCTCATGAGCTTGTCTGACATATAGATCCATTACTTCTTCAATAGTATGTAAATTATTTTCTTCTTCTAATACTTTTTCAGCTGCTTCTCTAACAACTGTTAAAATTGTCCCCTCAACTGGGTCCATAACTGCACGGTATGCCATTTGGTAACCACCAACTAAAGCTTGAATAAATTCCTTAACTGTAGCTGTGCCATTATTAATTTTAGAAATTTCAGAATAAACACCACGGAAAAACTGAGAAAGAATAACTCCAGAGTTACCTCTTGCTCCCATTAATAATCCGCGTGATAAAATTTTTGAAATATCTATAATTGATTTATCTTCTTTACTTTCAATTTCTCTAATTCCAGCCATCATGGTCATTTGCATGTTAGTTCCTGTGTCTCCATCTGGTACTGGAAATACGTTTAAATGATCTATTTCTTTATAATTGTTTTTTAAATTTACTGCTCCGTTAGTTACCATTTTTTTAAAGAGCTTACCGCTAACTGAATAGTTTGCCATAATATTCCTCCTAATATTAACCTTGGTGTATAATATGTATACAACCAAAATTAGTAATTCTCGAACCAAAACACCTTATTTTGCGACATTTAGTACGATTTTGGCTCTTTTTACACAAGTATTATAGCATAAGATATGAAAAGAGAATGAAACACGATGTAAATGTTTGCAATTATGGTAAAATTGTGGTAAATTATAGAAGGAAATTTGTAAAGGAGTGAATTGATATGGCAAAATGTTATGTAACAGGAAAAGGCACAATGGTAGGAAATAAGCGAAGCCACTCTTTACGTGCAACGCGTAGAAATTGGAAAGCTAACTTACAAACTGTTAAAATTGTAGATGAAAATGGAGATGTTAAACGCGTTAAAGTTTCAGCTCGTGCCTTGAAGAAAAACAATTTAACTCGTGC
>JAAYXR010000059.1 GCA_012515785.1 Acholeplasmataceae bacterium
ATAATTAATGTTTCTAACTCAATTTTAAGATATTACAACGCTAAAACACATCATGAAACATTACCGCTTCTTGATGAGATTTTCCACCGAAAATATAAACACGTAATTGTAATGTTGTTAGATGGTATGGGAATTAACGTTTTAAATATGTTTAGAGAAGATTCTATTTTTAAAAAACATTTAAAAACTAAACTTTCTACGGTTTTTCCACCAACTACAGTCGCTGCAACAAATGCGTTTTTAGCTGGGAAAACACCACTTGAAACTGGGTTTTTAGGATGGTCTCAATATAACCCGTTTGCAGATGTTACTGATGAAATATTTACTCGATCTAATTATTTTACTCATGATAAAATAAAAAACAATTTGTATGACTATTTATTAAAAGACAACTTTTTAAAACAGATAAAAAAAGTTAATCCCCATTTACATATTGAAGAATTATATCCGGCTCCAATTAATGGGAGTACATATGAATCATTTGATGCGATGTTAAAAAGATTAATAGAGATTACTAAAGGTGAAACTAGTTTAAGTTATTGTTATTACACGGAACCAGATGCAACAATTCATATGAATGGTTTGCATAGTGAAAAAACAATTCAAACATTAGAAGAATTAAATACCAAAATAACTGAATTTTCAAATAAACTTAAAGATGATACTTTACTAATAATTGTTGCTGACCATGGCATCGTTGATATTGAATATATATATTTGGATGATATTGAAGAAATATATCAAACATTTATTAGAATGCCTAGTATTGAATCAAGAGCTAAAACATTTTTTATCAAAGAAAACGAAAAAGAAAAATTCGAAAAGTTATTTAATAAACATTTCCAACCTGGATTTAAGTTACTTACAAAAGAAGAAGCGTTAAATCAAAATTTATTTGGATTTGGTCAAAAACATCCATTGATTGATACGTTTTTAGGCAACTATATTGCTATTTCAACATCAAATAAAGCTATTGAGTTTTCTAAAGATAGTAGTCCGTTTAAAGCACATCACGCGGGTTATACTAAAGAAGAATTGGAAATTCCACTGATTATATTTGAATAATAGTGAAACCTCATTTAAGTTTACAAATAAGTTTACAAAAGTTGTTGACACGGTTTACGAACTGGTTTATAATAGAGGCATAAAATATAGTACAGGTGGTTTATATGAAAAAGTATAATGAGATTTTACTAAAGGCAATTACTCAAACAAAATATTATAACAACGAAGATTTAAGAGTTAATAAAAAACACAACATTTTGTTAAGCGGCCAAGAATTAAAAGAATACCTCACATATAAAGAGGATTTTGAACATGAACTTAAAGTTGAATTACCACTCAAAAGTTTTAATTCTAAAAAAATTTATTTTTACAAATCTAATGAACTACAAAATTTAATAAATGATTATAACGAGTTTATTGTAGGTGACCTATTTGAAAAAGAAAGTGGAATTATATCAAGTGACTACCAAAATTTAGTTCTTTATCAAATTGCATCTGAAATAGAAGGTACAAGTAAAATAGAAGGAGTTAATACATCCAGAAAAAGAATTTTAGAAATAATAAATAAAGATAATTTAAAAAATAAAGAGGACATCTACATCAAAAACATGAAGGAAGCTCATGATTATATTTTCTCTTTGCCACAATTTAATGAAGATAACTTATTTAAACTATATGAGATATTAACTAATAATTTGTTAGAAGAACATCAAAAAATAGATGGGCAACATTATCGAAAAGGAATGGTATATATATCTAATCATCAAGGATGTTCGCCAGACATAATAAAAGAGTGCATGGATTCCCTTTTTAGTTATGTTAAAGATGAAGCTAATAATCCTTACTTATCATTTATAGTTCATTATTATATTTTGTATATCCATCCGTATTATGATTTTAACGGGAGAATGGCTAGGTTGGTATCAATATGGATTAGTTTATTATCTAAAAATAAACTTCCTAAATATATCAGTGAAGCAATAAATGAAGATAAAAATAACTACTATAAAGCTATTGATAACACAAGAAACTCAAAAAACGATTTAACATATTTTATTACTTACTTGTTGAGATTGTCTAACAATTATTATCTTGTATATAAGAATTTAAATCAAATTAAAGATGATTTAGCTTTGTTTGGAGTATCAATTACTTCAACCGAATCATATTATCTGAAGAGAATCATAATAAATAGTAAAAAAGGCTGGTTTAATTATAAAGGGTTCATCAATTTTAGTAATATCAACATCACCAAACAAGGCACACTTAAAATATTAAATAATTTTTTAGGTTTAAATATCTTAAAAGCGAGAATAAATAATAGAAATGAAAAAATATTTATTTTAAACGAAGAAATAATAAAGTTTAAATTAAATGATGATTAGTGAATAAAAACCGCATTATAGTCAAACTTATTTTACTAGTAAAATATGTTATAATTATTATATGTTAATAAATCCCATGATATTGAAATAAAGGAAGATAGATATGAAAACAATAATTAATTTAAAAAGAAAAATTGAAGAATTTGCTGGAAAGATAGTTGAAATTAAAGGGTGGGTTCGTTCAAATCGAGCTCAAAAAGAATTTGGGTTCTTACAAGTTAATGATGGGACAACTCTAAATCATATCCAAGTTGTTTATGATGATAAGTTAGAAAACTTCAAAGATATTCAAAAAATTGGTGTTGGTAGTTCGGTAGAAGTCACCGGAGAGGTGGTCCTAACCCCTGATCGCCCACAACCATTTGAAATTAAAGCAAAAGAAGTTATCTTAATTTGTGAAGCGGGCGAAGATTACCCAATTCAACCTAAGAGACATTCAAGAGAATTCTTACGTGAAGTGGCACACTTACGCCCAAGAACTAACTTATTTAATGCCGTCTTTAGAACGCGTTCGGTAATGGCTCATGCGATTCACGAATTTTTTCAAAACCAAGATTTTGTTTATGTACATACGCCAATTTTAACTGGAAATGATGGTGAAGGCGCAGGCGAAATGTTTACTGTAACGACATTAAAAGAAATGAAGAAAAACGAAGATTTTTCTAAAGACTTTTTCCAAAGGCAAGTGTTTTTAACTGTTACTGGTCAATTACACGCTGAGGCATACGCTCAAGCGTTTAGAAACGTTTATACATTTGGGCCAACTTTTAGAGCGGAAAATTCAAATACACCAAAACACGGATCAGAGTTTTGGATGATTGAACCAGAAATGGCTTTTACTGATTTAGACGAGTTAATGAATGTTGCTGAAGCGATGGTGAAACACTTAGTTCAAACACTATTTGATAAACTTCCTGATGAATTAGAATTATTCGATAAGTTCGTTGAAAAGGGATTAAGAGAAAGACTTCAAGTAGTCTTAGATAAGCCGTTTTATCGAATTACACACGAAGAAGCAATTAATATTTTGTTAGCAGCAAAAACGAAGTTTGAGTTCCAACCAAAGCATGGTGAAGACTTAAGAACTGAGCACGAAAAGTATTTAACTGAAGTTCATTTTGATGCGCCAGTGTTTGTTACTAACTGGCCGAAAGAAATTAAAGCTTTCTATATGAGACAAAACGAAGATGGAAAAACTGTTAGAGCGATGGATTTGTTAGTGGCTAAAAGCGGTGAATTAATTGGTGGATCTCAAAGAGAAGAAAGATTTGACTTATTAACAAATAGAATGAAAGAATTAGGTATGCATTCAGAAGCAATTGAATGGTATATCAATTTAAGAAAATATGGAGGAACTACAAGTTCTGGATTTGGACTAGGATTTGAACGTTTAATTATGTTTATTACTGGTGTAGAAAACATTAGAGACGTTATTCCGTTCCCAAGAACTCCAAGAAATTGTGATTTCTAATTATTAATTAATGAAAAGAATATTAATACTTATCTTACTGCTTATCACAGTAATTACAACACCACAAATCAAAGCGAATGAAAACACTCAACTCACAAGGTGGAGTGTTTTTATCACTGATATAATGGGATCAAGTGTTAATGTTACTGCCCATACAAATGAATCTCAAAATCATGAAGAGTATAAATTAAAATTAAGTAGAATTTTTCTCTTATATAATTACTTATCATATACAAAACAGGATAAATTAAGTTTTGATGAGTTTGAAGCTTTGGAATATGGAGAGACTCTAACACCAATCAAAACTAACGTTGAAGATTTAAATAATAACGTTGGTACCGAATTAGAAATAAGTAAAGAACTATATGATATGTTAACTCAAGCTGAAGAGATAAGAATATCATCTAATGGTTACTTCGATTATTCTATCGGCCATATTATTGACGTTTGGAAGCGTGCGATTAGAAAATACGATAAAAAAGAAATACCAGAAAGTGAATTTAATCAAATTATTGATGAAGTTAATAATATTGATGTAATTAATAACCCAATTACCTTAAGAACTACTGGAACTAAGTATTTCGCTACCGTTAATAACGGAGCTAAATTAGATATGGGGGCATTTGCTAAAGGATATGCAACCCAACAAGCAGTAAATTTTTTGAAAGCTAATGAGGTTGATTATTATTTAATAAATGCTGGAACTTCTTCAATCGCTGTTGGGAAAAATCCTGATTACCCTACATATTTAATTGGATTAAGAGAACCAGTATTAGAAAGATCTATTTACGGGACTGTAGAAATAGTTGATTCAACAATTACCACAAGTGGTGATTATGAACAATATTTTACTTATAGAGGACAAAGATTTCACCATATTATTTCACCTAAAACTAAAACTCCGGTCTCTAATTATCACGTTCTTTCGATTATTGGAGAAGATGCAGGATTAATGGATGCAGCATCAACGGCACTATTTTCTATGGGTCTTGATGATGCTAAAATATATCTAAATCAAATTAACGCGGAAGCTGTATTTTACGAGGTTGGTACTACAAATATAGAAATATCAAAAATAACTAGCTTTAGTGAAAAAGTAAAGACTAGCAGATTAGTTGAGTCAGCACCTAAAAAAGGAGTCGGCAGATATATCGTATTAGGAATTACGATTGTAGTATCCGCAACAATTATTTATTTTGCGGTTAATTATTTTATTAAAACTAAAAAACAAATTGGAGAAGATTCAAAGTTAAGACTAAGAAGAGACTTAATTTTATTTGGGGTATTAGTAATAGTCTTTGGCGGAATTTATTTAAATTATCATTTTTGGCCACGAGAAGCGGCGCTTTGCGCTAGTATCACTTACAGGCAAGAAACTTATGTAGAAGTTAATTTTAATTCGAGAAATGCGACTATTTTAAAATATCAAGAGGATAAAAATTATCCTAAAAAAGAATTAGGAGAAGACTATTTAGAAATAACATTGCTTGGTGATTATAAAGTAGATGGAGTTAATCAAGAAGTTGTAATCTTCATTGATTTTGACCAAAAGAGAATTAAAGTATCCGAAGAAAAAAGTCCGTTCAATTTATGTAGTAAACAAGGGTGGACTACTTATGGATATATTATATGTTTACCGAACTCAATCTCGATTGGATTTGATACTGGTACAGGAACGGATGGGGTGGTTTAATGAATATTAAGTTAAAAAGAGCCGTTACCCTATCGATGATGCTTGCAATTGCCGTAGTTTTAAATATAGTTGAATATTATTTTACTGGATTCATCCCGGTGCCAGGTGCTAAATTAGGTTTAGCAAACATTGTTGTCTTGATTGTTTTATATACCTTCGGTTTTAAAGAAGCATTTGCAATTGCAGTCTTAAGAGTTGTTATTGCCTCACTTTTATCTCCAGGAAGATTTTTATCGCCTACGTTTTATATGGCTTTGGCGGGCGGTATTTTATCGGTTTTAGTGATGTGGTTATTTAAAAAAGTTAAATTCTTTGGAATTACCGGAGTTAGCTTATTTGGATCACTTGCTCACGTCTTAGGTCAAGTCGTCGTTGGATATTTCCTGATTGGCGAGGGGTTACTTGTTTGGTTACCTTTAATGCTTGTTTTAGGAATCATAACTGGATTTTTAATTGGGTTAATTGCTCGCCAATTTTTAAATACAACAAAAGATTGGCTATCAAAAGAATTAATAAATCCAAAACATAATAAAGAAGAAAAGAATGAAAATAGCGATGATGATTTTACATTTTAAATATACTAATATTTATCATATTTA
>JAAYXR010000060.1 GCA_012515785.1 Acholeplasmataceae bacterium
TACCATCTAACAACATTACAATTACGTGTTTATATTTTCGGTGGAAAATCTCATCAAGAAGCGGTAATGTTTCATGATGTGTTTTAGCGTTGTAATATCTTAAAATTGAGTTAGAAACATTAATTATATTGTTTTTATAGTCAATCATATGATCCCTCATTTCATATAAAAAGCAAACTATATTTTAGTTTGCTTATTTTTTATTTACTAAATAATAGACGTGTTCTATTCCATTTTTATCAACTTCAAAATAAGTTGAAATCATCGTATCTTTTGATAAGATTAAATCATTAACTGATGTAATAAATCCATCATCATTTAACGTATATTTAGATTTGCCGTTTTCGTCAAGTATTGATTGATAACTCCTGCTCATTAAATCTGTGCAATAATATTTTTCTTTAGTATCTAACCAAAACATGTAGTTATAAATAACGTTTTTTCTTTTTAATTCGTTAATATGATCAACTGCCATTCTTCTTTCTGCAGCAGTAGATTTAACTCTTAAACCAATCGATTTATTACGATAATATGTCCCGTTACTATATTTGCGGATAAAATAATTTGAAGCTGTGTGTAAAACTGCACCCTCAAAATTATGATTAGAATTTCCTTCTTCATCATATTCTATCTTGTGAAAAACATATTGTAATATATTTTCTCCCTTTGCTGGAAATCCAGCAATTTCCATCAATTCGTTTTCTCCAATTACCATCGCAGCGTGTCCACCAAAATTGTATGAAACGAATTGGTGAATTCCGATAAGTTCAGGAAACGGTGATTCTCTAGTCACTAGAATATCACCGATGTTTCCCATAAAAAACTCACCATTATATTCAATATATGTTGTTTCGTCTAATTCTATTTTTGATTCTACTTCATAATACTTTCTTTTATCAGTTGATTTTTCTTCATTTAATACGCCTTGAGATTTAAACTCATTAATCATTTTATCGACTTTTGCGTTTTCATATACAGCAATACCAAAACTATAAAAAATAGCACCGATAATAATTAGAAGTAAAACACTAAATACTTTTTTCATTATTTCTTTTTAGGTTTAATAATAAGTGATCTGTCTTGACCTTCACCTTCAGAAATCGTTTCAACGTTTTTCCAGTCAGCTAGTTTAGTATGAATAACTCTTCTTTCGTAAGAATTCATTGGATCTAATTTAACTGCAATTTTAGTTTTAGCAACTTCCTTAGCAGTTTTAGTTGCTAAAATTTCTAATTGTTTAACGCGATTTCTGTGATAACCACCAATATCTAAATTAACTATAATTTTAGAATCAGTAAATTGAGATAGGTAAGTTCTTAAAACGAATTGTAATGCTTGTAAGTTTCTTCCGTCTTTTCCGATTAATAATGAATTTTCTTCAGTTTCTAAACTATAGAAAATTTGCATGCCACCATCAAGAGTTCTAAACTCAGTTTTACACTCAATTCCTAAGTTTAATAATATCTTTTCTAAGTATTCTTTGCCCGCAGTTACTAAATTAACATTAGGTGTTGCTAGATATGTAGTAACACTACCTAATCCTAGTAATCCTTTTTTCTCTTTAACAATTGCTAAATCAATATAATCTTCAGCGATATTTAAAATTTTAGATGCTTCTTTTAGGGCTTCTTGATCTGTTCTAGCTTCAATTTCTACACGTTTCATAATATCCCTCCTAAAGTTTCATCTTGTTTTTTCTCAAATTGCTTTTTATTAATTTGTTTTTGAAGTAATGATTGACCTAATGAGAATAAGTTACCAACAATCCAATATAACGCTAATGCGTTAGAACGGAAGGCAAAGATTACCATCATTACTACCATGATGTAACTAACTATTTTCATTGTTCTTTCGGTTTGAGCTGCTTGTTCATCTTTCTTGTGTTGTGATGTGTTCTTTAGGTGTTTTGGTTTTCTAGTGGTTATCCATTGCAACAAGATCATCGTTATTCCAACTAATCCCGCTAAAATATATGATGTCCAGTGTGAACCTATAGATAACTCAATTCCTAAAAATTTAGTATTAGTGATTTTAGCTGTCCAGTATCCACCTGGAACTAAAATTCTAGTTACTGTTTGATACATCGCAATGAAAATTGGCATTTGTAAGAATGGTAGGAACATTGTTCCCATACCAATTTTATGTTTCTTATAAATTTGCATCGTTTCAATTTGCATTTGTTGTTGTGATGCTTTATCAGTTCTACCACGATATTTAGCTTGAAGACGTTGCAAATCAGGTTGGGCTTCAGCCATTTTTGCTGACATTTGATTGGTTTTTGCATAAATTGGCCAAGCTAACGTTCTAATAATAATTGTCGCAAAAAGAATACCTAATGCATAAATTCCACCAAATGAGAATAATTGCATAATAAATCCAACAGGAATAACTAAAATATAATCAAACCAGTTAGCTGATTTAGAGTGAATTGGTTTTTCACCACCAACAACTACTACATTAATCGTGCCCTTTGTTGTTCCGCTAGTAATTACTTCATCATAAACACCAGTTTTATAGCGAATTTCAAAATCTTCAGCTGGAGCATTTTTAAGTTCTGCTGCAACTTCTTCAGTTACATCTAATTGAACCGTTTCATTACCAACATTAGTTATTTTAAATATTCTTAAATAATCACTTACTTCGTCTTTATTAAATGAATATCCTAATTGATGGGTAAACGCGTATCTTTTAACTGCTTGTTTACCTTCTCCAACGACAACTTCTTTAAATTGGAAAGTTAAAAAACTATCCCCTTCGTGAATTCCATTTGGATCAGTAGCTAAACTTTTATCTACTACTTTTATTGAAGTTTGAATATTTTTCTTTTTGTCCTTTGGATCTTTGTAATTCATATCTGTAATTACAACTTCTCTAATACCGGCTCCAATAATTGAAGCGGCTCCTTCAGGGTTTTTAAGTTCTATCGCATAATCTCCTTCAGTTAAAACCTGAACTTGTCCGGTATCAAAAATACGATATACTTTCATTGTTTTAAAGTTAAAAGTACCATCCGTAACTACTTCATCTGGTGCTCCAGCTACTAATGCGATTACTTTTGGTTTTCTTCCACATCCTGATAATCCCAATATCAATAACATTGCTAATGCGATTATCATTAAAAATCTTTTTTTCATTTGGCTTCCTCCATAATTTTAGCTCTAGTTAAAAGCTTTAACATTTCTTTTTTAATTGTTTCGAAATTTAATTCATTAGAATCAGGTTTTGCAACTACAACAAAATCAAAAGGCTTAATTAAATCTTTTGACTTTCTAATAATTTCTCTAATTCTTCTTTTCATCAAATTTCTTCTAACAGCATTTCCATATTTTTTACCAATTGAAATGGCAAAACGAAATGAGTCATTTTCAGATAACTGGTAAAAAATATTAAAATACTTTCCACTAACTCTTTTCTTTTGATTAAAAATTGCATCGATTTCGCTTGTTTTTTTAATTCTATATTTTTTTTGCATTTTAGTAAAAATAAAACTACCTAAAAAGATAAATATATTTTTCAGGTAGTTCAGGTTTTCAAAATATTTTTAAATTATTTAATTTTATAATTCGTCAGAGACTGTTAATCTCGCGCGACCTTTTTTACGTCTAGCTGCTAGAACTGCTCTTCCACTTGCAGTGGCCATTCTTGCTCTAAATCCGTGGGTCTTTCTACGCTTGGTATTACTTGGTTGATAAGTTCTTTTCATATTAAAACCGCCTTTCGTGCGAATCCATGCTAATCAAGTATAACAAATTAGATTAAATGTTTCAACTATTATTGTTTTTACTTATAATTACAATTATAAGCGTTGAAATATAAATTGTTCTAAAAAAGTCAATTATTATAAATTTGGTGTAATTTTATGTGAATTTTCTTTTTTATATACCTTAATAATCCGTGATTTGTCTCATTAATATCGTTTTTACTAATCTTTTACAATAATAATTGGAAATTGGATTATTATTAAAGTATGATATTATTGTCAAAACTAAAGGGGGAATGTTAAATGCAAGACTTATTAGTAGTGCAGAACTTAACAAAAACATTCAAATTATCGAAAAAACAACAACGCATTGAAAAAACCAAACTTAAAGTTAAAGTTGCCGTTAATGACTTATCATTTACGACCAAACGTGGCGAAATATATGGCTTACTTGGTCCAAATGGTGCTGGTAAAACTACTACTTTGAGAATGTTATCAACTTTAATTAAACCGGATTCTGGTGAAGCACTAGTTGATGGTTATTCGGTCACTAAAAATCCAACCGAAGTTAGACATAGAATTGGATTTTTAACTAGTGACTTAAAATTAGAACCTCATTTCACACCAAATTATTTATTTGATTTTTTCGGTGCACTACAAAATGTTGATCCAAATATTTTAAAAGAAAGAAAAAATCATTTATTTAATAAATTTGGAATTGAAGAATTTAAAGAGGTTAAGGTTTCCAATTTATCAACTGGAATGAGACAAAAAGTTTCTTTAGTTATTTCAATTGTTCATGATCCTGAAATTATTATCTTTGATGAACCAACTAATGGTTTAGATGTTATTACAGCTAAAACTGTCACTGACTTTTTAATTGAACTTAAAAATTTAGGTAAAACTATTATTTTATCAACTCACATCTTCTCACTTGTTGAAAAGTTATGTGATAGAGTTGGGATTATTATTGAGGGTAGAATGGTTGCTGATGATTTACTTGAAACTATGACTAAAGATAAGTCACTTGAAGATTACTTCTTTGAACTTTATGAAATTCACGGAGGTAATGATTTATGAAAAACATTTTAACAATCTTTAAAAAAGAAATCCGACGCGTTTTTACTGATAGAAGAATGGTTATGTCATTAATTTTGCCTGGCGTTTTAATCTTTATAATTTATTCAATTATGGGTCAATTTATTGCTAAACAAGTCACGGTTGATGAAAAATATAAATATGAAATTGTTATTGTTAATTATGATAATAATTTAGATCCTTATTTTGGGTTTTTAACTCCTGATAAATTTAATATTACTCATTTAACTGAAACTAATGACGATTATTTAACCCAATTATCTGAAAAGAAACTAGATTTATATATTGTCTATCCTGATGACTTTTATCAAAAATCTTTAAATTATAACTCTGCTGTTGATGGTAGTGGAAATTCGCCAATAGTAAAAGTCTATCATAATTCAGCCAAAGTCGAATCGGGTGCCGCTTATAATCTTTATTTAACCGGTCTATCTCTTTTCCAAGAAACAATCTCTGAAAAGTTTAGAATCAATGTAGGGCCAGAAGTGTTTGACTTAATTACTGAAGAATCAATGACAATCCAAATTATTACTATGTTAGTTCCGTTTTTGTTAATTATGTTTTTATACACCGGAGCGATGGGAATCTCAGTTGAATCAATTGCTGGAGAAAAAGAAAGAGGAACAATTGCAACTATTTTAGCTACTCCAATTAAACGGACTGAATTAGCTTTAGGAAAAACTTTCGCTTTAGGGGTTTTGGCTTTATTAAGCGCTGCCTCAAGTTTTATTGGTCTAATGTTATCGATGCCTAAATTAATGGCAGGAATTGATTTAGACTTATCAATTTATGGGCCAGGCGAATATTTATTATTATTGTTTGTTATTATCGCGACTACCCTTGTTTATGTTGTAATAATTTCTATTGTTTCAGCATTTGCCAAAACAATTAAAGAGGCTAATGCATATGCTGGTATGCTTTCAATTTTAAATATGGTGGTTGGGATTTCTTCAATGGCTGGAGTAAGTACAACTAGTGTTTGGTCGTACT
This sequence comes from Acholeplasmataceae bacterium, assembly GCA_012515785.1. Taxonomy (GTDB): domain Bacteria; phylum Bacillota_I; class Bacilli_A; order Acholeplasmatales; family Acholeplasmataceae; genus DUQW01. The sequence continues at coordinate 5,789 of JAAYXR010000060.1, forward strand.
TAATTCCAATATTCAACTCAACTCAAGTTATATCAGCTATTTTATCTTTAGAAGTAAATATAATTAACTTACTTGTTACTATTGTTGTTAACTTAGGTATTGTAGCAGTTGGAGTTGTTTTATTAACAAAGATGTTTAATTCAGAAAAAGTAATGTTTAATTCTTAATTTTTATAAAAGAAAGGAGCGAATTTTTAATCGCCCCTTTTTTTATTTCTTCTTTTTTTCGGAACTTTTAGGATCTGCTATAAATTTAAATGAAACTAACAATAATATAATACCTATTCCTAATATTATATGTGCCATTCCGGCAATTCCTGAGATTGCTCCATTAAGTCCTTTTGATATTTTTGTTCCTAATACTTCAAGAACCCCTCTAACAATCATCATAATAACCGTTAGTGTAAGTCCTATATTATAAACGAACATAAATACTCGAAATGATTTCGCTTTTTTTAGATTATCTCTTTTATCAAAAAGTGCGATTATTAAAAACATAAACGTTCCTAATAAAAATAAATGAGGGTGCACTTTTCCTAACATTGTTACTCCAATAAAACCATTAAATTTAGTGAATTCACGGTAGAATACACCACCTATCATAGCTGCAATAGCGTATACTATTGAAATATTTAAATATTTTTTATTAATCATAAAATCCCTCTTTTCTAGTATCGTTTAATTCATTATATGAATTTCATAATCATACTATCAAGATTTTGTGTGAATATGATATTTTTTAAAAAAAGAGCGCCGAGCGCTCTTTACTAATTACTACTTTTGTTAATTAAAAGAATTTTTGTCTAGCTTGTTCTTTTACTTCTCTTGATGCTGTAAATGGAATTCTAGTTGTATATCCTGCTTTTGCAGCTACGATCATCTTAGCTGGCCATTGGAAAATATCTTGGTTCCATCTTAATACGTTATCGTTGTAAACTTCTCTTGCTGCAGTAATTTCTCTTTGAAGATAACTATTTTGTTGCATTGCATCAGCTAAAGACTGATGAGCTTTTAATTCTGGATAAGCTTCGAATGCAATATTAATAGATCTCATTGCAGTGTCAAGTTGACCAGCAACTTCACTTCTATTTTCTTCTGTTGGACGAACACCACTACGGAAAGCAGCAACTGATGTCATAACTTCTTTGTCAAGAGCAACTGATCTTTCAACAATACCGACCGCATTTTGTAAAATTTGAACTCTTTGTTCTAGATAGTTGTCGATTTGTGATGCACTATGTTGAATCTTTTGTTGAAGTTGTGCTAATTCTCTTTTAGCTTTAATTTTTCTGAATAAGAAAATAACACCTGGGATAATTCCAAAAACCCATAATAAAACTTCAAAAATTGTTGATCCAACGCCAACCTTAACTGGAATTTGTTTTTCTATTACGTTAACGTCTCTACCCTGTTCGTTAACCGGTCCTTTTACTTCGTCTAATTCATTAGCCATTATTATTCCTCCATTTCTTTTTTATCTTTTAATAATACTAAGAATGTTGATAGTTTAAATATTGATTCTTCATCGATTTCTCGTTTCTTTAAATTTTCTACCATTTCAGCAAATTTATCACGATATGTTTCTTTTTCTTCTTCTTTTGGTACATTAACTTCAATATCAGTTGATTTTTGAACTGCAATATATTCAGTCCAATGAACTGGAATGGTATGCATTCTTCCGTCTCCACCCCATTTGTTAACATAATCAACCCTTGGAACTGTTTCATATCCATATGCTGTTACTGTAACATAATCACAATAGTTACCGCTCTTCACTGTTGAAGTTTTTAAAATATTTCTTGTGCCTGATAGTGGATGTTTGAAGTGTTCTTCACCCATTTTATTAGCGATTTCTTCATGTTCATAGAATGAAACATAGGAATCATATAATCCACTATAAATATATTCGTGTGGTTTTTGGTGTTGATATAGTGGAATTGCTAATATTGGTGCGAATGTGAAATATATATGTTTGAAGAAATAGTTTTGATAATTAATAAATTTGGTTTTGATTTCATCATAATCATAACTATGAAAATAAGTAGGACTGATAGCTAAATCAAATTGTTTTAAGTGTTCTGGATAAACAATATTAATCATCTTATTTTTAACGAAGTTGAAATCATCACCATAAGCAATCTTCTTATCTTTCATTAGCGCTAGTAATTCCCTTTGAGCTAATGCTGTAAATAATAATCTAAATTGAACTTCGTTATTTCTATTTTGCGCTCGCCATAATACTTCAAATTCATAATTTCCAATAATAGTAATTGCGTTTGGATCTTTAGCTGTTTTCTTTTTAAGCTTTTTAATCTCTTTATTAACGTGACGCTCAATTTGCTTTTCAGTCATCTTTTCAGCATCTGAATCATCTCTTGAAAAGATTAAATCTGGTGCAGCTTCATTACCATATACTAAGAATGGCATTGTTGAATAATATGGACATGGTTTAGTAATGGTTGCAGTTAGTGTTTGTGAGCGAGTTCTAGTTACTAAATTACCTTTTGAATCTCTAGTTGTTTCGGTCCAAGTAATAACAATCGACCCAGTGTAATCTTTGGTTCCCATTTTGTGATATAAATTATCACTAATGAAAAACGGATTTCCATTAATTTCACCAGATTTAACATACAATGTTGATCTGTCTGTTCCCATCTCCTTAGGTAGACCGAATTTTCTTGTTAAATATTCTAATCTTCTACTATCAAAAAAATGATCAAATTTAATTAATGGTAATGTTATTTGGAATAATTCAACTGCCATTTCAGTTTTAAATAAATTATTAAGTCCCATCATTTGCCCCCAGGCTTCTTTGTACTTAATATTTATTTTATTTTGAAGTTCATCGGTTTCTTGCTTCAAGGCTTTAATCATTGGATTTGCTTTTTTAATAACTAATATAATTGAACCAACAGCAAGCAAAATCAACCCAACTCCTACAATTATCGTTGTCGTTGTTTTTTGCATAAATAGATAAATAGATACTATGACCATTATAATTGATGCAATAATTAAGAAGGCTTTAAATATCCTCCATCTATTTAATCTTTTTTGAGAATCGGCCATCAATTTTTCTAAAGCTCTTATCTCTTTTACCGTCGCTCTATTTTCTTCAATATTGACTTTAGATTCTAATGTTAATTTATCAAAAAACTTTTTAACATTTCGATCATGCATACTTCTTAAAGTCATGTCATATTCTTTGAGTGGTTCGTATATTATATCTTGTGAGTAGTATTCATAATCCACAATTATCACCTCATTTCAAAGTTATCTATTCATAAAAATTATATCATATCTCGTTTTTAATAAATATACTCTTAGAACAAAAAATATTTTTTTGTTATTAATTATTATTTATATTTATTTTAATTATTATAAAACCTTTTTTACAAATCCCTTTATAAAGCCACCAAAATGTTATTTGTAATATTTTTATAAATTAAAACAAAATTTAAAATATTGTCAAAAATTGTGGGTAAATTATAAACATTTTGTAAACATTTGTAAATATTGTTGATAATTTAAAGTGGGCTAATAAACGCAATAAATGGTGTTTTTATCCACAATTTTTTTGTGGATTATTTGTTTTTTGATTTAAAGTTTTCCACAATAATCCACAATTGTTGTGGATAGTTTTTTTCATTATATATGATAGAATCATAATAGACAATTTACTTTAAAAAATTTTAAGCAAAGGGGACAGGAATTATCATGGAAATCTACGAAAAGTTATGGCAACAAATATTAGGAGAACTACAATCTATTTATACTCAAGAGACCTATGATGATTATTTTAGCAATTTAAACGAAATTTACAAATATCAAAATAATCATATATATATTATCGTTGAGAATGAATGGACGAAAAGGAGAATTAATGATATCCACCTAATGAGAATCAATTCTCTGGCAAAAAAATATCATCCAGAGCCAATTGATTTTATTTTTATCACTGATCCTAGTGAGGTCCCTGGACTTGTTACTTCTAAACCAGAATATTCATTTGGTGTTAATTATGAAAACACTAATTTAAATAGAAATTATACTTTTAATTCTTTTGTTGTTGGTCCATCTAATAACTTTGCAGTTAAAGTAGCGATGATTACAGCTGAACAACCAGGTACAGCCCATAACCCTTTATATATTTTTGGTGACGTTGGACTTGGAAAAACCCACTTAATGCAAGCTATTGGTAATTACATTGTTGAAAAAGATATTAACAAGAAAGTTTTATATGCGCGCGCTAGTGATTTTATTGAAGATTATACTAGAGATCCTCAATTTAAAAATATGGATGCATTCTATGAAAAATATCGTACTATCGATATTTTATTAATTGATGATATTCAAATGATGAGTAACGCTTTAAAATCACAAGACGAATTTTTTAAAGTCTTTGAATTGTTATATAACGCTAATAAACAAATTGTTGTAACTAGTGATAAACCAGCAAAAGAACTTAGAAATTTTAGAGATCGAATTATTAGTCGTTTTGAGTGGGGTTTAAGTATTGATATTCAAGCTCCAGACCAAGATTTAAGAGTAAAAATCTTAAAATCTAAACTAAAAAGTTCTTATGATCCAAGTGATTACGATCATATTCCAGAAGAAAGTTTAGAATACATTGCCCGTATGTTTACTTCTAACGTTAGAGAATTAGAAGGGGCTTTAGCAAGAGCTTTAATGTATTGTAAGATTAATAATCTTGACTTTAGTGTTCCGTCATTTGAAGAAGCTTTAGAGTCTCTTGTCTCATCTAAAAAAGCGAGTGATTCAATTACTCAAAACAATTATATTAAAATTCAAAGTGTTGTTAGTGATTTCTACAGTGTATCAGTCGATGATATCGTCGGTAAAAGTAGAAAATCTCAACATTCTCTTCCAAGATTTATTGCTATGTATTTAATTAGAAGAATTTATGATGTTCCTTATAAAACTATTGGTGAAATGTTTGGAGGAAGAGATCATAGTTCAGTAATTAATGCATGTAATAGTATTGAATTAGAATTAGAAACCGACTTACTTCTTAAAAAAGCAGTTAATGATATTATGAAAAAACTAGGTGTGGAAAAATAATAAATTACTGTTTATAAATTGGGATAAATATGGTATAATAAATAGACAGCAAAGCGTTTAAATATTTTTGTCCACAAATCCACAAACACTAATAATTATTATTTAAACTAAAAGAATAAAAAAGGAGACGAGAATTATGATATTTTCAATTAATCGAAACGTATTATTAGATAATTTACTTGTAATCCAAAGAGGATTACCTAATAAAACACCTCTTCCAATCTTAAATGCTATAAAATTTGTGGTTAATGAAGATCATTTAATTTTAACTGCAAGCAATAGTGACTTAGCTATTGAATTAACAATCGAAGATAAATCACTTAGAGTTAAACAAACCGGCAAAGCTGCAATTCCTGGTCGCTTTTTAATTGAAATTATAAGAAAGTTAGAAGCTACGATGATTGAATTTGCTGTTGTTGAAGAAAAGTCTGTCGTTATTAAAGCAGAAAGATCAGATTTTAAATTAAATTTACCAGATGTTTTAGATTATCCTGAAGTTGACTTCTTAGACTTAAAACAACCACTAGTTTTAGATTCTGAAATCATTAAAACAATCATCAAAGAAACAAATTATGCTGCAGCTAACACTGAAAAAAGACCTATCTTAACCGGGGTTAATTTCTTACATGAAAATAATCAATTATATATTACTGCTACAGATAGTTATCGACTAAGCAAAAAAGAAATTAAACTAAGAGATAATTTAGATCCATTTAATTTTGTTATTCCAAGGAAATCACTTGAAGAGTTATCAAAAATCTTAGATTTAGTTAGTGATAATGTTGAAATTTATGTAAACCCTAATAAAGTTTTATTTAAATTCCCTAACATTATGTTCCAAACTAGATTACTTGAAGGAAAATATCCTGATACTTCAAGAATTGTTCCGACCAATTTTCCAGTAATAATTCCATTTAATAAAGAAGAATTACTAGCAGCTGTCGAAAGAGTATCACTTCTTTCTCCAAGAGATAGAGATACTAACTATAACATTATTAAATTAACTTTAAGATCAGACCATGTTGTTGAAATTTCTTCAACTAACCCTGAAGTTGGTGATGCTCTAGAAGAAATTACTCCAAATGGTAGAGTTGTTGGATCATCACTACAAATTGCATTCAGTTCAAGATACTTAATTGAAGCTTTAAAATCATTTGCATCTAGCGATATTACAATTAGTTTTGCTGGAGAAGTAAGACCATTTGTTTTAAATGGACCACTTGATATTGATTTACTTCATTTAATCTTACCTGTTAGAATTGATTAATTATTTATTAATTAAAACGGGCGCCAAAACAAGGCGCCCTTTTATATTTTAATATTGACTATACTTCACATGTAAGTAGTAAAGTGATATAATTTTAACGGATTATTGAAAGGTGGATAAAAATTATGGCCAAGAAAAAGAAACCTAAAAAACTAACTAATAAACAAAAAAAGTTTATCAAAAAGAATTACAAAGTAATAATAGTTTTACTTGTTGTTGTATTAATAGCTTTAGCGATAGTTGGATTTTTCTTTAAAGATGAAGTTTTAAAACTAATTAATGGTCCTGAATCTGAAATACAAACTCCAACTACTGAAAAAGTTAAAAACATTAAGATTACTAATGACGGTATGTTAAGTTGGAACAGTGCTGGAGAAGGCGCAGAATACACGATAATAATTAACGGAATCGAAATTAAGACCCAAGATACTACTTATGATATTACTCAGCATAAAAACGAAATTAATGATGGTTTAGTAGTTGAAATATATGCTAAAGTTGGTAATCATAACATTTCAAACAAGAATAGTGTAACAATTATTATTAACCCTGAAACCGCGTTATATGAAATTGATCATAAATTTGTTTATGAAGGATATTATTCCCAAATAAAGTATGAAATGACCAATGAACAGATTTTTAATAAATTAAACGAAATTATCAATGTTGTTACAGCTGGAAATGGCTCACAGAACTCATCTTATGGTGAAATAAGGGAGATACTAGTTAAATCAGATATCGAACCTGGAAAGAATACTTTATATGGAATTTATGATAATGCTGAGATTCCAGCTAATTGGGGTTCAGGTAATGTTTTTCAAAGAGAACATGTTTGGCCAAACTCCAAATTAGGAATCCCTAGAGTTACAAATAGTAGTCGTGATCAAGGGAGTGACCCACACAATTTAAGAGCTATTATTGGATCTACTAATTCAAGTCGATCAAATAGACATTTTGCTGCTGGTAGTGGACTAAAAGGATATACTATCGGAACTGATGAATACTATCCAGGAGACAATCATCGTGGTGATGTTGCTAGAATTTTATTGTACATGGCAGTTAGATATAAAGACATTTTATCTTTAGTTGAAGTTCCACAAGGACCAACATATGAACCAGCAGGGGCTCAAATGGGAAGATTAAGTTTACTTCTTGAGTGGCATAATGCTGATCCAGTTGATGAATTTGAAGAAAATAGAAACCAAGTGATTTATGAATATCAAGGAAATAGAAATCCGTTTATTGATCATCCGGAATTATTTGAAAAAGTTTATGAACACATTGTTTCAATAAGTTTAAAAATACCAAAACCATATCACACACTACAATTAATTATTGGTAATATACAAATTTATAAAAACACGTATATCAACAATAAAGAAAAATATTTATTATAGAAATAATTTAAAAGAAGCCTTAAATTTCAAAATTTAGGGCTTCTTTTATTAAAAAATGACGAAACTATCTTATTTTTTTAAAACATTCAAATTTTGCTATTTTAATCATATTATGTTATAATATGAATATAAAATAGGAGTTTGAAAATGGAAACTATCAAAATCGATACAGATTTCATCACTTTAGGACAATTATTAAAAATAACCGATTTAATAAATACTGGCGGAGAAGCCAAGTATTTTTTATTGGAAAATAAAGTGTATTTAAATGATGTTTTGGAAAATCGAAGAGGTAAGAAATTATACCCAGGAGATAAGATAAAAATTAACCATTTAAAATTTGTGATTTCAAAATGATAAGGAAAATAGAGCTAACTAATTTTAGAAATCATGAATTCATCTCACTAGATTTTGATAATCGTAAATCTTATATCTACGGAAATAACGGGGTTGGAAAAACTGCAATCTTGGAAGCTATCTACTTCGCTTCTACTACTAAGTCAATGAGAACTAGTAACGAAAAAGATTTAATTAAAAAAGATGAAAACTTCGCTAAAATAAAAATTATTTTTGAAAATAATAAACGGAATGAAGTAATAATTTCTAAAACAGGTAAAAGATTAAGCGCTAATGGAGTTGAAAAAAGGCGCATAAGTGATTATATTGGCAGTTTTAACGTAGTAATGTTCACTTCTGAGGATATACTCCTGATTAAAGGAACACCAATGGATAAACGCAATTTTATTGATTTAGAGTGGATGTTACTTGATAAGGAATATCTATCATTACTTAACAAGTATCGTAAAATTTTAAAACAAAGAAATGCGTTACTTAAAAATATTAAAATTGGTGATGATTATACGTTTTTAAATATTTTGGGAAAACAACTCTTAGAGGTTGGAACTAAAATAATTGAAAAACGTACGGAAGTAATTGAATTATTAAATGAAGAATTAAAAAAACTACCAAATAAGTTTGATATTGGAGAAATAGAAATAGTTTATAAACCAGATCAAACAGTAAAAGGATTAAAAAATTGGTTTGAAACCAAGCAAGATCGTGACATTATTTACGAAAGTACGAATGCTGGACCACATAAAGATGATTTTATAATCAATATAGGTGGTAAAGATAGTAAAATCTATGCTTCACAAGGTGAGCAAAGATTGATTGTAATTGCAGTAAAAATAGCTTTACTACAATTAATAACAAAAGTAAGCAAACAAAAACCAATTCTTCTACTTGATGACATCTTAAGTGAACTTGATGAGAGGAATCAGAAATTGTTTTTAAATAATTTACCAAAAGATAATCAAATAATAATGACTAGCGTCAAAGAAATAAAATCAAATGATAAAATTCAAACTATTAAAATAGAAGGAGAGATGCAACTTGGATAAAAATAATAACAATAATTATAGTGCCGAGAATATTCAAATATTAGAGGGACTAGAAGCGGTCAGATTAAGACCAGGAATGTACATTGGTAGTACTGGATCAAGAGGATTACACCATTTAGTATGGGAAATTGTTGATAACAGTATTGACGAAGTTTTAGGTGGTTTTGCTGACCACATTTTAGTAGAAGTTTTAAAAGATGGTTATATCCAAGTTACCGACAACGGACGTGGAATTCCGGTTGACTTACACCCTAAGAGTGGTAGACCAGCTGTTGAAACTATTTTAACTACGCTTCATGCGGGTGGTAAGTTTGATGGTAAGTCGTATAAAGTCTCGGGTGGGTTACACGGAGTAGGTGCTTCAGTAGTAAACGCTCTTTCTGAATCATTTATCGTCTTTATCCAAAGAGATGGTTATTCATATCGTCAAGATTTTGCTTATGGTGAACCTGTAGGGGAACTTCAAGTGCTTGGCGAAAGTGATGAAAGTGGTACAAGAATCTTATTTAAATTTGATAGAACGGTATTTGTTGAAACCCAAGAATATGACTATGAAATTTTACGAAATAGAATTCAACAACTAGCTTTCTTAAATAAAGGATTAAAGATTACCTTAATTGATGATCGCGGTGAAGTACCGATTGAAAAGAACTATCAATACGAGGGCGGAATTGTTGAATATGTTCAATTCTTAAACGGAACAAGAACTAAAGTTAATGAAGATATTATTTCTATTGAAAAAGTTATTGATGATATTTCTATTGAAATCTCACTTCAATATAATGATTCATATTCAACAAATTTAATCTCTTTTGTTAATAACATTGCTACTCACGAAGGTGGAATGCATGAAGATGGCTTTAAGATGGCCTTAACGAGAGTACTTAACAAATATGCAACTGACGCAAATTTACTTAAAAAAGATGATTCTTTTATCGGTGAAGACACTAGAGAAGGATTAATTTGTGTCATTTCAGTTAAGCACCCTAATCCTCAATTTGAAGGACAAACTAAGACTAAATTAGGTAACCCTGAAGTAAGACAAATTACATCTCAAGTTACTCAAGAAGGTTTAGAGAGATTCTTACTTGAAAACCCACAAGATGCTAAAGCTATTATTGAAAAAGCATTAATGGCATCACGTGCTAGAATTGCAGCAAGAAAAGCTAGAGAAGCGACAAGAAGAAAATCACCACTTGAGTCATTAGGTTTTGCCTCTAAATTAGCTGATTGTCGTTCAAGAAACCCTGAAATTTCAGAATTATATATTGTGGAAGGGGACTCAGCTGGTGGATCTGCAAAACAAGGTAGAGAATCAGAGTTCCAAGCTATCTTACCATTAAGAGGTAAAATTCTAAATGTTGAAAAAGCAAGATTAGATAGAATTTTATCTAATAGAGAAATTATTTCAATGATCCAAGCAATTGGAACTGGAATTGGTGAAGAATTTGACGCTACTAAAGCAAGATATCATAAGATTGTTATTATGACGGATGCTGACGTTGACGGGGCGCATATTAGAACTCTTCTTCTTACATTCTTCTATCGTTATATGAAAGAGTTAATTGATTTAGGATATATCTACATTGCTCAACCACCTTTATATAAAGTAACTTCAGGTAGACGAGCAGAGTATGTTTATGATGATGATACATTAAATCGATTACTTGAAGAATTGGGTGGACGCCCACAACTTCAAAGATATAAAGGTCTTGGGGAAATGAACCCAGAACAATTATGGGATACAACAATGAACCCAGAAACAAGAACCCTACTTCAAGTTTCATTAAAAGATGCAATTGACGCTGATAATGTATTTACAATGTTAATGGGTGAAGAAGTTGAGCCAAGAAAAGACTTCATTAATGAAAATGCAGTTTATGCAACTAACATTGATGCATAAAAGGAGGTTAAAACATGGAAGACATTAAAAAATTAGATGATATCGAAGAACATGATGACTTTGAAGGATATAATGACGAAGAACATAATCATGGTAAGATAAAAGAAATTAATATTACTTCTGAAATGAAAACCTCATTTTTAAGTTATGCTATGAGTGTTATTGTTTCAAGAGCGTTGCCAGATGTAAGAGATGGGATGAAGCCAGTACAACGTAGAATTATCTACGCGATGAACGATTTAGGAATGTATGCTGATCGTCCACACAAAAAATCAGCAAGAATTGTTGGGGAAGTTATTGGTAAGTATCACCCACATGGTGATTCTAGTGTTTATGAAGCTATGGTTAGAATGGCTCAACCATTTAACTATCGCGAACCATTAGTTGATGGTCATGGTAACTTTGGTTCAGTTGATGGCGATTCAGCAGCAGCGATGCGTTATACTGAAGCGAGAATGTCAAAAATGGCAATGGAGTTAGTTCGTGATTTAGATAAAAACACTGTTGACTTCGTTGATAACTATGATAATAGTGAAAAAGAACCAAGTGTCTTACCAGCAAGATATCCTAACCTACTAGTTAATGGCGCTAGCGGTATCGCGGTTGGGATGGCTACTGAAATTCCACCACATAATTTAGGTGAAGTTATTGATGGAACATTAGCCTATATTAAAAATAAAGACATTACTATTTCTGAATTAATGCAACATGTTAAGGGACCTGACTTTCCAACGGGAGGTCAAATTTTAGGTTTAACTGGACTTCGTGAGGGTTATGAAACAGGTAATGGTAAGATTGCAATTAGAGCAACAACTGAAATTGTTCATTATAAGAATAAATCAGCAATTATTATTACAGAAATTCCTTATCAAGTTAATAAAACTAGATTAATTGATAAAATAGCTGAAATCGTTAAAGATAAGGTTGTTGAAGGAATTACTGATTTACGTGATGAATCAAACCGTAAAGGAATGAGAGTAGTTATCGAGTTAAGAAAAGACGTTATTCCTGAAGTAATGTTAAATAATTTATACAAATATACTCAACTACAAACATCATATAGTTTAAATATGATTGCTTTAGTTAATGGTCAACCAAAAACATTAAATTTAAAAGAAATGATTGCCCATTACGTTGATCATCAAGTTGAAGTAATTCAAAGAAGAACCCAATATGATTTAGAAAAAGCTGAAGCAAGACAACATATTTTAGAAGGTTTAATTGCTGCACTTAATGATATTGATCGTGCGATTGAAATGATTAAAGAATCTAAGACTGGTGATGAAGCTAGAGAAAAATTAATTCAAGCTTATGAATTAACTGATGTTCAAGCTAGAGCAATTCTAGATATGCGCCTACAACGTTTAACTGGTTTAGAAATCGAAAAAATTAGAGCTGAACATGTTGAATTAGGCATGAAGATTAAAGAATATCATGAGGTTTTAGCAAGTGAAGGACGTAAATTTGAAATTATTTATGAAGAATTATTAGAAATCAAACAAAGATTTGCCAATCCAAGACTATCACAAATCAACTTACATGCTGACTTAAGTATTGAAAATGAAGATTTAATTCCAGTTGAAGATGTAATAGTTACTGTTACTAATCAAGGATATATTAAACGCATGCCAGTTGATGAATATAAGAGCCAAAACCGCGGTGGTGTCGGAGTCACAGGAATGAGAGTTCATGATGATGACTTTGTTGAACAAATGGGGCTTACATCGACTCATGATTATCATTTATTCTTTACTAATAAAGGTAGAGTTTATAAGATTAAAGGATATGAAATTCCTGATTTAGGAAGAACTGCTAAAGGTTTACCTATTGTTAACTTATTAAACTTCGATAAAGACGAAACATTAGCATCGTTTACAAGTATTAAAGATTTTGAATGCGAAGAATCATACTTATTCTTCACAACTAAAAATGGTATCGTTAAACGAACTCCAGTAACTGATTTTCAAAATATTAGAACAAACGGAATTATTGCGATAGCACTTAAAGAAGGAGACGAACTATTGGCAGTTGGTGTTACTAATGGCCAAAAAGATATCATCTTAGGTTCAGTTAGCGGCAAGTCAATTAGATTTGCTGAATCTGATGTTAGACCTACTGGTAGAAATACTTCAGGAGTCATTGGCATGAGACTTGAAGAAGATGAATACATAGTTGGTGGCGGAGTTATCCCTAGTAATGAACACGATATCCTTGTTATATCGGAAAAAGGCTTTGGAAAGCGAACAAGTGTTAATGAATACCGACAACAAAAACGCGGTGGTAAAGGGGTATTAACACTAAATGTGACCGAAAGAAACGGTAAATTATCAGCTTTAAGAGTTGTAACCGATAATGACGATTTAATTGTAATTTCTAACCGTGGAATTGTAATTAGAACTCCAATTTCTCAAATTTCAAGAACTAGTAGAGTCACACAAGGCGTTAAAGTTATTAAATTACGTCCAGACAATTTAGTATCTACTACTGCTATCGTTGATCATATTGATGAAGATGAAGAAATTGTTGAAACAGTTGAATTCACACAAAAACAATTAGAACTTAACAACAATCAAGAAGTTGAAATTGAAGTCGTTGAATTAAAACCAATTCTTGATGATGAAGACGAAGAAAAAGTAGTAACTAAAGAAAGCATTTTTGACGAATAATAGGGGGACGCGAAAATGTTAGATTTAAAATTAATTACAGATAACACTGAAGAAGTTATAAAAAGATTAGAAACCAGAGGTGGAGATTTTTCACATTTAAGATCAATTCCAATTATGGTTGATCAAAGACGTGACTTAATTATTAAAGGTGACGATTTAAAAGCTAAAAGAAATCAAACATCTAAATTAATAGGAGAATATAAAAGACAAGGCAAAGATGCTAGGGAAATTCTAACAAGTATTGCTAATTATGGTGATGAGATTAAGGAAATTGATGAACAAATTAATGAATTGGAAAATAAAATTAGAGATATTTTATTAATCACTCCTAATTTACCTTCTCTAGAAGTTCCAGTTGGTGCTGATGAATCAGCCAATAAGGAAATTAAAAGATGGGGGACACCAAGAAAATTTGATTTTCCAGTAAAAGATCACGTTGATATTGGAGTTGGCCTTGGAATTTTAGATTTTCAAAGAGCAGCTAAAGTTACAGGTCCGCGTTTCGTTTATGAAGTTGGATTAGGGGCAAGATTAGAACGAGCTTTAATTCAATTTATGATGGACGTACATTCTCAAGAAGGCGGATATACTGAATGTATTCCACCATACATCGTTAATGAAGATAGCATGTATGGTACGGGTCAATTTCCTAAGTTTAAGGAAGAATCATTTAAACTTGAAAAGTTTGATTGGTTTTTAAATCCAACAGCTGAAGTTCCAATGATTAATATGTATCGTGATGAAATTTTAGATGTTGAACTTCTTCCACTAAAATATTGTGCATATACAATGGCATTCCGTTCTGAGGCTGGATCAGCTGGAAGAGATACTAAAGGAATGTTAAGACAACATCAATTCAATAAAGTTGAATTAATTAAATTTAGTACCCCAGAAGATTCATATAAAGAATTAGATTTAATGTTGGCAAGTTCAGAATCAATTTTACAAAAACTTGAATTACCTTATCGTGTTGTAGTATTATCAACAGGAGACATGGGATTTTCAATGTCTAAAACATACGATATTGAAGTATGGCTTCCAGGACAAGATAAATATCGTGAAATTGCGTCTATAAGTAACGCGGAAGAATACCAAGCAAGACGCGCTAACATTAGATTTAAACGTTCTAAAGATGCAAAAACTGAATATGTTCACACACTTAACGGTTCAGGTATTGCTGTAGGTAGAACGGTAATTGCAATATTAGAAAACTATCAAAACGCTGATGGAACAGTCACCGTTCCGAAGGCTTTAATTCCTTACTTGAAAACTGATATTATCAAGTAATAAAGGAAAGGAGAATAAAGATTATGAAAATTTACTATGTTGAAGATGAATTAAACCTCGCCGATATGATTAAACGTTATTTAGTGAGAGAAGGTTATGATGTAACTGTTTTTCATGATGGCGAAAGTGCTATAAAATATGTTGGTGATCAGGTAGATTTATGGATATTAGACATTATGTTACCGGGAAAAATCAATGGGTTTGATTTAATTACTAAAATTAAAGAAGTCCAACCACAAACATCAGTTATCTTTACTTCTGCTAGAGATCAAGCGATGGATAAGGTTGAAGGATTAGAATTAGGTAGTGATGACTATATTGCTAAACCTTTTGCTCCAAGAGAGTTAATTTTGAGAGTTAAGGCGGTATTAAGAAGAAATGCTTACTATCAAACTTCTAGTATTATGTATGAAACATACGAAATTAATACTGAAAAAAGAGAAATTAAAGAACGTGATCAAATTATTAGATTAACTAATAAAGAATATGAACTATTAGCTTTCTTTTTAAGTAATAAAGGCGAATCATTTGATCGAGACGCAATTTTAAAACATGTTTGGGGTCCAGAATATACTGGAAATAGTCGCGTTGTTGACGATTTATTAAGAAGACTTCGTCAAAAAATGCCGAATCTTCGGATTGAAACGATTTACGGACACGGATATCGGTTATTATGAAACGTTGGAAACTCGTAACTCAAATTTCGGTAATATTTACGATAGTAACAGTGATTATTTCACTTGTTTTCGTATTGATTTTTGAGTTTGGGTTTCAAAGAGTTTATTCAAAAGAAATTATTTACGAGTTAACCATCTACTCTCAAGAAGTGGTTAACAAAGTAAAAGAAAATGATAGGTTTGTTCCTAACGAATACATTGGAATTACAATTTATAAATGGAAACAAGATCCGGAAACTGGAGAATACTACGTCGATTTAAATCCGTATTATACAACGCCGGTAGTAGATGATTTCTTTATGAATGTCGACTTAAAAGACTACATTAAAGAATTGGCTCTTGATGAAACTATAGATCCACTTGAAGTTAAAAAGAAAATAGGAAATAAAACTTATAATGTTAGAGGTGTAAAATATAAACCTGAAACCGCAAATGGATTCTATGTATTAGCATTTACTGACGATAGATATGTCAAAGCTCAAAACGAAGACTTTACACAAACCTTAAGATTTACCACTCTAACTTTAATCGTTTTAGGTAATATTACCCTTCTTCTATGGTCAAGATTAGTTGTTGGTAGGATTAGTTACTTAGAAGATGAGATTTCGCTTCTAGTAAAAACTAATTATGAACGGCCAATTGATACTTCTGGTCGTGATGAAATCTCAAGTTTAGCTAAATCGGTTGAAAAAATGAGAGTTGAAATTTTGGAACATGAACAGATTAAACGAGAGATTATGCAAAATATTTCTCATGATTTTAAAACGCCGATTTCGGTGATAAAAACGTATGCTGAAGCCATTCAAGATGGAATTACTGATGAAAGCGAAATAGGTGTTATCATTAAACAAGCTGATACTTTAAATCATAAAGTTGTTCAGTTACTACAACTTAATAAAATTAACTATTTGACTAATGATCAAAACATTGAAGAGGTATTTGTCAAAGAAATTATTAAAAACATTGTTAATAAAAACAAATATAAATTTGACAAAGAATTTGTCTTAGATTTAGACAATTCAACTTATCTGGCAATTCCAGATAGTTTAGAAATTGCGATTGGTAATATTATTGATAACGCAATGCGTTATGCAAAAACTAAAATTGTTATTGTTTTGCAAAATAAAAAACTCACCATCTATAATGATGGCGAGCAAATAAATGAAGAATTTATTGAAAAAATATTTAAACCTTATGAAAAAGGTCACAAAGGTGAGTTTGGATTAGGGATGAGTATTACCCAACAAACTCTAGCATTCTTTAACTTATCTATTTCAGTTAAGAACGTTAGAAAAGGCGTAATGTTTGTTATAGAGCCGATTTAATTAAATCTGCTCTTTTTGATAACACGCTATGATCTAATTGTTTAGAGTGATCAACTAATTTAAATGTAACATCCTCAGCATCATATCGTGGTATTAAATGAATGTGATAATGGAAGACAGTTTGCCCTGCTACTGCTTCATTATTATTTAAAATATTTAATCCCTTTGGCTTTAAGGATAAATTGATTGCTTTTGCAAGTTTAACAACAACACTAAACAGATGATTTGAAATTTTCTCATCTAATTCAAAGATATTTTTGTATTCTTGTTTAGGGACTACTAGTGTGTGCCCTGGTGTTGCTTGCGAAATATCTAAAAATGCAATTACTAAATCATCTTCATAAACAATATGGGCTGGTATTTCTCTATTTACAATTTTGGTAAAGATTGTTGCCATAATATCACCTCTTATTGTAATTATATCATATAGCTATTATCAAAACTTAGTATAAAAAGGATGTTAAAATGAGAAAAATCTACGTTGTTGAGGGAATAAGAGATGAAGAAATACTAAAAAAGATAGATCCTAATATTTTTACTATTAAAACTAATGGTTTTTCATTTGATAATGAGTTGATAGAAAAATTAATCAAATTAGAAAAAGAATACGAAATCGTCTTAATTTTAGATCCAGATTATCCCGGAGAAAAAATACGAAGAGAACTAGCAGCAAATTTAAAAAATCCAATTAACATTTTTATTCCACAAGATAAAGCCATATCTAAAAATCAAAAAAAGGTAGGTTTAGAACACGTTTCTTTAGATGATTTAGTAAAAATTTTAGAAAAAGAAATAATTTTTGATAAAAATAAAGGTAACTTAAATACCAGTGATTTAATTACTTTAGGATTAACCGGAAATGTTGATTCTGAAAAGAAAAGATTAATAATTACTAATCACTACTATCTTCCCAAAAGTAACGCCAAAAGATTATTAAACTATTTAAACAATATGAATATTTCATATAAAGAAATAGAAGAGGTATTAAATGAATCCTAAGAAAAAATTTGGGCAAAATTTTATAACAGATACTAATTTAATTATTAAGATCGTTTCATCAACCAAAATCGACGATAAAAATGTCATTGAAGTAGGTCCTGGACGAGGAGCTTTAACTAAAGAATTAGCCAAAAGAGCTAAACATGTTATTGCCTATGAAATAGATAAAGATCTAAAACTATATCTTGATAAATTAGTAAATGAAAACAACAATTTAGAAGTCATATATGATGACTTTTTATCAGTTGATTTTGCTAGTGATGACAAATGGGAATTAATTGGCAATTTACCTTACTATATTACAACACCAATTCTTTTTAAATTCTTAGAAAACAATGTATATAATAGCGCAACAATAATGGTTCAAAAAGAAGTTGGAGATAGAATTATTTCTAAACCCAACTCTAAAAAATATAACGCATTATCGGTTATAGTTCAATACCTTACTGATGTTGAAAAAGTAATAAATGTATCTAGAAAATTATTCTATCCAGTTCCTAATGTAGATAGTGTTGTTATAAGATTAGAAAAGCGTAAAAATAGAGAATTATCTTTGGAAAAAGAGGCTGAATTTATTAAGTTCGTTAAGGCTTGTTTTATGCAAAAAAGAAAGACTTTAGCAAATAATTTAACAGAATTATATGGAAAGAATAAAGAAAGGGTAATCGCTTTATTAAGAGATAACAACTTTATTGATAGTGTAAGAGCTGAGCAATTATCTCTTGATGATTTTATCAGATTATTTAATCAAATAGTATGAATATAATTAAAGAAATAGCATATGCAAAACTTAATTTAGATCTTCACGTTATTAACAAGAGAAATGACGGATATCACGAACTAAAATCCATTGTAATACCTCTTGATTTTTATGATGAACTTTACTTAGAAATTTCTCATGAAAATGAAGTGGTATCAAACGTTTTAATTAAAGATAATTTAATTATAAAAGTAATTGAAGAGTTCCAAAAAAGAGGACATATTAATGAATGCGTTAAAGTAACGTTATATAAAAAAATCCCGATAGCTTCAGGACTAGGTGGGGGTAGCGCAAATGCTGCTGCAACTATAAGAGGAATTGTTAAATTATTTAATTTAAAACTATCTCAAAATGAACTTGAAAATATTGCCAATAATCTTGGTAGTGATATTCTATTTTGTCTTTATAATAAACCTGCTATTATGTCGGGTAGAGGAGATAAGTTAGAATTTATTGATTATCCAAATTTTGATGATATTACTTTAATTCTTCTTCCGACTAGAAATAGCACTCCAGAAATTTTTAAAAATCTAAATCTCGTTAATAAATCAACTAATTTTGATGAACAATTATCTAAATATTTAAGTAAAAATGTTTCAAGTTATATCAAGGGTATAACCAATGATTTACTACCACCAGCTTTAGAAACCAATATTATTTTTTATAACTATTATGAGAGGATTCATCAAATAGTTCCTAACGTATTTATGACCGGATCTGGGCCAACTTTATATTTAATAAATCCAACTAAAAAAGAGCTTAAAAACATCAAAAAAGCCGAAAATATCGACATAATTGACTTAAAAATTAAAAAATAGTATATACAAATTATAAAAATAGTGATATAATTACAATGATAAGCAAAAGGCATTAGGAGGATCGTTATGAAGATTACAGACGTTAGGGTTAGAGTCATCGGATCTGAAAGCAGACTTAAGGGAGTAGCAACAATAACTTTCAATAATAGTTTCGTTGTACATGACATCAAGATTATCGAAGGTGAATCAGGCGTGTTTATTGCAATGCCTAGCAAGAAAATGCCAAATGGATCTTACCGAGATATTGCCCATCCAATTAACTCAGAGACAAGAAAATTACTTGAAGATGCTATCATTGCGGAATATGAAAATGTTCTTGCAAACCCAGAAGCCAACGTAGAAGACGACGAGTAAAATTGACCAATAAGCTTATATATTTTTTGATGAATATTTAAATTTTATTTTTTTCGGACTGCAATAATTGCAGTCCTTTTTATTTTGTAAATTTCTATTCTTTTTTGACGCGTCTTTTAAAAATTATTAACGATAATACAACAAAGATTGCCGCATATAAAATCATAATGCCGCCGTTTATTAAAATTGGCCCTAGGTTAGAACTTAATTGTTCGGATATTAAGTCGTTAATTTTCACGGCATATGCTGCTGGAAAAATTTTACCTAAAGCTAAGATGCCATTTGATAATAATTCAGCTGGAATGAAACTTCCGGTAAAGAACCCTTGAGCTAACGCCAAAACCGTACTTAACATAGAGACTAGTTCTTGTTTATCAATAACCAATCCTAAAAATACTGAAACACTAGTTAAAGGAAGCACGAAAACAAGCAAGTTTATTAAGTAATAAACCCCACTGATTGTAAGAGTTGTTGGATTGGTAATAATACTCGTTAAAAAGACAATGCCAACTAGTAAAAACGCAGTTAGAAGTGATGCTAATAATATTTCAATAATAAATTTTGTTTTATTATATGAAGATAATGAAATTCTTTTAAAAACTTCACTTCTTTTTATTTCAAAAATAATGATACAAACAATCATAATAATAATTGATGAAATAATGTAAGTTGAGAAATTAAAATAATAACCCATTATTTTTACTTTTAAATCAACTGGGCTTGATAAATCTAAATTAACATTATTAACAAGCGTGGCACTTATTTTTTCAACTACTTCATTTTCGTTATAAGTAATATTATTTTCGTTATATAATTCCGTTAAATTATGATACACATTTAAATATTTACCGATAGCTAAATGTAGTGGCGCAACTTGAGATGCATCTCTTAATCTAGTATGGAAGAAATAAATAGTGCTATTTCTATCAATTTTACTTAAGTTACTTGGTAATATTAATGCTCCATGAATTAACCCGCAGTAGTTAGCGTCATCAGCGTATTTTGGATCAATATCTTTAGGATTCAAATATTCTTTCGAATATTCAACCAAGCCGTTAGTCAAGACGTCATCAGTCTTTATTAGGAGTAAATCTTTTTCTAATAAATATTCAAATACTTTAGTATTATCTTCGGGTAAATTATTAATCAGTTCATCGTTAATCTCAACATAATAAACTGGAGCCACAATCATTTGTCTTGTTTTTACCTGTTCATTAGATAATCCAAAGATAAAACTTGATAAAACAAGAATTAATAAGTATGCAGAAATAGCGAAGATATTAGCTTTTAAAATTTTAAAAAATAAATTATAGCCTCTCATATTATTTCTCCTTTTTTACATACTTATAAAACGTTAACCCTAATAGGATTAAAGAAATTACCGCAAGTGCTAACATGTTATACCAATATTGTGTTATATTTCCAAAATCAAGTTGTAAGAAGGAATCACTAATGAGTCCATTTAAATTAATATATGCGAGCGGTTTAGCGAAAACATTAACAAAGAATTTAACGGCTCCAATCATCATTCCTGATAAGAAACCACCTAGTGTTCCAATTAAAATAATTAATGCTGAAGCAACATTATCACTCATATTATTAAAGAAAATACCATAGAAAAAGCCCATTATATTCATTGATATTATCCCTAAGGCTATCGTTAGTAAGGCTAATCCTGGATTAGCAAACTTGACTCCAAAGAATACAATTGCAACCGCTAAGTAAATTATGATTATCGCAAATTGAACAGTCAAAGAACTCAAGATTGAACTGGCTAATAATTTCGAACGATTAACACCACTAACCTTAACTCTTTTAGCATACGCAAATACATTATGACGATATATTTTAGATTGTTCAAAAGCTAAAAAAGTCCCGTAAATAATTGCCATCGCAATTACGGTATAAAAATAGTTTGAAATATAATCTAAATCTTTATTTCCTGATGCTTTTAAATATTTGTTGTTATAACCTTCTAAATATTTCTCTAAGGCTTGCGGGAAAGTAAGAGTATAATTACTTTCTTTCATTAATAACATCGAAACATCGATTGCGTTATTATAATCATTGACAAAACTTTCTAAAATGGTTGTATATAAATCAAGTTTAGATGATCTAATGGTAAATTTCCCGTTTTCTTTATAGATATAGGGAATATTTTTGTTAATAAAATCATCTTTAGCTTGTTCTAATGTTACAGCTTTGACTGAGAAAAATGGTATAGCCTCAGTTTTATTATCCCCTAGATTTTTTTCATATGTAGCATTAGCTAACATTTCATTTACTAAAAAATCAATGTCATGCTGTTCAAAAGTTGATTCAACATAATTAACATCAAAAGTATTAAAAAAATCTAAGTTTCTAATATCTTCAAAAACAAAGTGAAAGATAGTACTTAAAATAATTGGGAAAAAGAGTGCCCAAAAAATTAAGACTTTATTTTTCAATAATTTCTTCAAATTAAGAATAAATAAATTTTTCATTTTAATCTCTTAACTCTTTCCCAGTTAACTCTAAGAATACGTCGTTTAAACTAGGTTTACTAGAGTTAATTTTTGCATAGTCAATATTATGTGTTTCCAGTAAAGTGATAATTTTGCTTAAAGTTTTGTTGTCTTGATTAGTTTTAATTACGACTTTGTAATCATTTTTAATAACTTCAACAACTTCTTTCATTTTTTTAATTTCTAAAATTGCTTCATCGGGAAAATTGTTATTATATTCAATTTCGATAAATTCAACTAACTCAATTTTATCAATTAATTCATCATATGTTCCGTTGGCAATAATTTTTCCTTTATCCATAATGACGATATAATCACATAAAAACTCGATTTCTTCCATATAGTGAGAAGTATAAACAATAGTTGCTCCATCTTTATTTAGCTGCTTAATTTGTTCTAAGATATGATTTCTACTTTGAGGGTCGATTCCAACAGTTGGTTCATCAAAAAAGATTAATTTTGGTTTATGAGCGATGCCACAGGCGATATGTAATCTTCGTAATAAACCACCACTTAATTTTTTGGGGTTGAATTTAACATAATCTTGAATTTGAACTAATTCAATAGCTTCTTTAACATATTGGTCTCTAGTAGCTTTATCATTAATATATAATCCACAAAAGAACGTAACATTTTCAATTACGTTTAATTGATCAAAGACACCAACTTCTTGAGTTACTAAACCAATATTACGCTTAACATCGGTTTTATTTTTAAATTTATTATCAAATAATATAATTTCTCCTTGTTCATAATCAAGAAGATCTAATATTGAATTAATAGTAGTGGTTTTTCCACTTCCATTGGGGCCTAAAAGTCCAAAGATTTCTCCTTCTTTGACGCTTAAATTTAAGTCATCAACAGCCTTTACCCCTTTTTTATATGTCTTACTAAGTCCTTTGACTTCAATTACTAAATTTTTCTCCATACACGAATCATACTTTAATATTTAAATTGTTAATATTAAGTATTTCTTCCTTCAAAGGAATAATACCATAAAAGAGTAAAAAACCTGTATTATATAGTGGGTTTTTACTCTATTTTTACATATAAATAATACTTTTACTTTAATTATGTGAATAAACCAAATATAATAGTATTATATGTTTAGTTGAAAGGATGAAATTAATGAAATATATAAAAAGTATCTGTTATTCAGGATTTAGAGAAAACCAACATCCAGGATGGGAAATATACCCAAGCTATGAAGAAATTAGAGAAGACTTGCATATTTTAGTAAGAGATGGATATCGCCAAATTAGAGTTTATGATCCTAATGTTCACGCAATTAGAGCGATAGAAATAATAAGAGAAGATAAATTACCACTTAAAGTTATGCTAGGATTAGGATTAGGCGGCGAAGAATATAATGAACATGTTGGGTGGGGACTTCCAATCCCACAACACGAATTAGACAAAAATATTCCTAAAAATGAAGCGGTATTAAGAAAAGTAATCGAATTAGCCAATAAATATCCAGACGTTATTAATTATGTTAGTGCCGGAAATGAAAATACAAGCGATTGGAACCCTAATTTAATTAGTGTTGAAAAGATGGCTTATTACATTGATGAACTCAAAAAACACACGAAACAAAAAGTGACTTTTTGTGAAGGAGTTTTCTTTTGGAATAATAAATGTAATGCGCTAGCGGAACACGTTGACTTTTTAAGCATTCACGTTTATCCGTTTTGGACAAAAACCCCTTTTGAAGAGGCCGTAGCGGAAACAATTAAAGAGTATAATCAAACTAAAGAAAATTTTCCAAATAAACCAATTATTATTACGGAATTAGGGTGGCCAACATCATCAACTGTAGATAATCATTATACTAATTTAGAAAATCATGCCGCATATATCAAAGGAATTGATGAATGGGCAAAAAAAGAAAATGTTTTAGTTTATTATTTTGAAGCTTTTGATGAACCTTGGAAAGGTGGCAATAACCCAATCGAAGCTGAAAAACATTGGGGATTATACGACGTTGAGCGAAAAAATAAGACAAACGCAATCTAAAATTAATATGGAAAAGGTGCTTTGCACCTTTTTTCTTTCAGTATCCACAAAGCTAATGATTATGATGGATTGTTATTAAAATTAGATGAGAAATTGAAAAGAAAAATATGAACTTTATTTCACTTTATCTCTCTTTTGCCTTACTTTTTACACTTGAAAAGTGTATACTAATAGAGGGGGCGTATTAAAATGGTTGAAATAGATGGTAAAAAAGTAAAATTATTCGCTTTAAGTGCAAACAAACCACTAGCGGAGGAAATTTCAAAATGGGCAAATATTCCATTGTCTACAGCAAATGTTATTAAATTTGCAGACAATGAAATGTCAGTATCGATTGAAGAAAGTGTTAGAGGTTGTCACGTCTTTGTCGTACAACCAACATCAACACCGGTTAACGAGCATTATATGGAATTATTTATTATGATTGATGCACTAAAACGAGCATCAGCTGCATCAATTAATATCATAATGCCTTACTACGGATATTCTAGACAAGATAGAAAATCAAGATCTAGAGAACCAATTACTGCTAAATTAATTGCTGATATGTTACAAACGGCAGGAGCAACTCGTGTTATTGCAATGGATTTACATGCTGGACAGATTCAAGGATTCTTTGATATTCCGATTGATAATTTCCCAGCAGCACCACTTTTAGCAAGTTATTTTAAAAAAAAGAAAATGAAAGACTTAGTAATCGTTTCACCGGATCATGGTGGAGCAACAAGAGCCCGTTCATTTTCTCGTTTATTAGGCGGAGTACCACTTGCGATTATTGATAAAAGAAGACCGAAACCAAATGTTGCCGAAGTAGTTAATATTATTGGGGAAGTAAGGGGTAAAACCGCGATTATTATTGATGACATTATTGATACTGCCGGTACTTTAATTGCTGCATCTAGTGCACTACTTAAAGCAGGTGCAGTTGCGGTATATGCTACGGCAACTCACGCAGTCTTCTCAGACCCAGCAATTGAAAGAATTAATGATTCTTGCATTAAAGAAGTAGTTGTTACAAACACAATCGAACTACAAAAAACATGCGATAAGGTTACTCAACTTTCAGTTGGACCACTATTAGGAGAAACCATTATTCATCTAATGAAGGATGAAGCTATCTCACAAATTTTTAACCGAATGGAAGAGGATTAATGAAATTAATTATTGGATTAGGAAATCCAGGAGAAAAGTATAAAAATACAAGACATAATTTAGGTTTTATGGTTGTTGATGAATTAGCCAATCAACTTAACTTAAAGTTCAAATATAACATTAACTTTAAAGCCGATATTATTGAAACTTTAATTGGTGATGAAAAAGTCATTATTGTTAAACCATTAACATATATGAATTTATCTGGTGAAGCTGTCTCTAAAATATTTAATTACTATAAAGTTGATGAAGAAGATATGATTGTCGTCGTTGATGATCTAGCATTAGATGTAGGTAGAGTTAGATTAAGAGAATTTGGTAGTGATGGCGGACATAACGGACTTAAAAATATCGACAAACATTTACCTGATATTAAATACAAAAGAATTAGAATTGGGATTGGTGAATCAACGTTACCACACGTTGATCACTATGTTTTAGGAACATTTGCTAAATCAGAAGAAAAGACAATTAAAGAAGCAATTCTAGATTCAGTTGATGCTTTAAAATACTTTATTGAAAATAAACCATATTTGGACATCATGACTCAATATAACACACAAAATAAGTAAAGAGGGAATATTATCGAAACTTATTTACTTAATGAATACCAAGGTTTATTTGAAAAAATAAGGCCTGGTCAAAAATTTAAACATTCAAACATATACTTCAATATGTTACTTATCAAGAACAGTTTTGTTTTAAAAAATAAAACTGTTTTTGTCGTATTACCAAATTTATTTGAAGCTCAAAAATATTATGATAACTTATCTTCAATTGCTGGTGAAGAAAATGTCTTGTTTTATCCGAGTGATCCGACACTAACGACCTTAATGGCACTTGGTTCGTCTGATTTTTTAAATGAGAGATTATACACGATAAGGGCTTTACTAACTGATAAACCATATATTGTTGTGACTACACATATTGGACTAAAACGAAGAACTTTATCAGTTGATGATTATAAAAGATCAGTTAAAACCTTAAGGACAAAAGATGAAATCTCAATTGAAAGATTAGCTAATATTTTACAAGCTAACGGATATGAAAGAAACTATATCGTTGAACGTCCAGGCGAGTTTAGTATTAGAGGAAATATCGTTGATATTTTCACTAAAGAAAATCAATTTCCATATCGCCTAGATTTTTTTGGTGATGAAATTGAAGTTATTAAAATCTTTGATATTGAAGATCAAAGATCATTTGATACTGTTGATGAAATTGACATTATGCCACTTAATGAAATCTTTTTTACTGAAGAAATTAAAAATAATGCGATTAATAAAATTAATAAATATTTTGATGACTATACTTTAAATGATAGGGAAAAAGAAAAATTATATGTTGATTTAGAAAATATTAGCGAAAGAAGAAATTTCTCAACCCTATCAATTTACACATCATTTTTTAATTCTAAACCTACTAACATTTTAGATTTTTCTAAGGATAAAGAAATTTATCTCATTGATAAACATTTAATGGTTATTGATGAAAAAAATATGGCAGATGATTTTAAATCATTTTCCATGAGTTTAGGTAACTCTAAGGCTTACTTAGAAATTCCATTTTATTTGTCTTTAGAAGAATCATTAAAAGAAAAATATATCGAAATCAATAATTATGGAATTGATGAATACAATCAGTATGAATCATTAGCTATTAGGGATATTAATTATTACTCTAATAATTTTGAATTGTTTTATTTAGATAATAAGGAATATTTTAATGACTTCACAACAATCATCACTCTTAAAAATAAAGATTTCTTTACTAAATTTAAAATATTTTTAAATGAAAAAGGGTACTTATTTAATGAAAATAAAATAATTAAAAAAGGAATTAATCTTTTAAATGAAGAACATTTTTATAATTTTTTAGATTTTAAAAATAAATTATTAATTATTTCAGACAGTCATTTAATATCAAATAAAATCAAACCGAAAATTAGATATCGTAGTGTTTTAAATGAATCAAGCAAAATTAGACATGTAAGCGAACTATCTCCAGGAGATTTCGTTGTTCATTATGAACATGGGATTGCTAAATATCTAGGGTTAGTAACGATGGATATTACTGGCGTTAAAAGAGATTATTTACAACTAGAATATGCCAATAATGAAAGTATGTATATTCCAGTTGATCAAATTGATATGATTTTAAAATATGGTGCTAAAGAAGGAATTGAACCTAAGTTATCACGCTTAGGTGGCAAAACATGGAGTAATACAAAAGCTAAAGTTAAAAAACGGATTAAAGACTTATCAGATAAATTACTTAATTTATATGCACAAAGAGAAGTTTCAGATGCTTATGAGTTTGGCGTACATAAAGCTGCTGAATTAGAATTTGCTCAAGACTTTGTTTATGAGGAAACTAAAGATCAAGAAATGGCAATCCAAGAGACATTAGATGATATGTCTAGCCCTAAATTAATGGATAGATTAGTTATCGGTGATGTTGGATTTGGTAAAACCGAAGTAGCCTTAAGGGCATCATTTAAAGCGGTACTTGATGGGAAGCAAGTAGCATACTTAGTACCAACAACAATTCTAGCAAGACAACATTATCATACATTCACTGATCGGTTTGATAAATACGGAGCTAATGTTGCTTTATTAAGTCGCTTTCAAACTCAAAAGGAACAAAAAGAAATTATCGATCGGTTAAAAAGAGGGTTAATTGATGTCGTAATTGGAACGCACCGATTACTTTCTAATGATATTGGATTTAAAGATTTAGGACTCTTTATTATTGACGAGGAACAACGTTTTGGTGTTGAACATAAAGAAAGAATTAAAGAGTTAAAAGTTAACATTGATACCTTAACTTTAACGGCAACTCCAATTCCTCGAACCCTTCAAATGTCACTATCAGGATTAAAAGATATGTCGATGATAGAAACACCACCACGTAATAGATATCCAATCCAAACTTATGTAATGGAACGGAATGATACTATTATTAAAGAAGCGATTGAAAGAGAAATCGCACGTGGTGGTCAAGTTTTTTATTTACATAACCGTGTTCAATCAATTCCAAAAGTTGCCGAAAGATTATCTAAGTTAGTGCCAGAAGCTAAAATTACTTATGCACATGGGAAGATGAATCGGAATGATATTGAAGAAGTCTTAACTGATTTTATCTCTCATGAATATAATGTGTTGGTTGCTACTACCATTATTGAAACTGGAATTGATATTCCAAATACTAACACCATTATTATTCATGATGCTGATCAGTTAGGACTTGCTCAACTTTACCAAGTTAGAGGTAGGGTTGGTAGATCAGATAAAATTGCTTATGCATATTTAATGTATGATAAAAATAAAATTTTAACTGAAGCAACTAAAAAACGATTAAGTGCAATTGAAAGATATACTGAATTAGGATCAGGTTTTAAAGTTGCGGTTGAAGATTTAACAATTCGTGGTGCTGGCGATTTATTAGGTAGTGAACAATCAGGATTTATTGATTCCGTTGGAATTGAGATGTACACTGAGTTATTAAAAGAAGTTATTACTGGTAAAGAACGAGAAATTGTTTCAAATAATGAAGTATATGTCTCACAACACGTTGCCCCTGAATATATTGATAATGATTTAGTGAGAATTGAAATTCATAAATCAGTTTCAAAAATTAACAATTTTCAAGATGTTGAAAGTTTAAAAGCGGAATTACTTGATCGTTTTGGTAATATTGATCAAGAATTAATTTTATATATGTATGAAAAGCTATATAAAAAGCAAGCCTACAGGCTTGGCGTTGAAAAAACTGATGTTACTCCAAACCAAGTAGAGATTGTTATCTCTAAAGAAAAAAGTAAGGAAATTGACGGAAATAAACTATTTAAATTAGCGTCACATTTCCAAACACCAATTAAATTAAGTTATTTAAAAGAAAAAGCAGGAATTAAATTTGATATTACTAATGAAAAGAAACATTGGTTATTTGTGGTAAATGTTTTTTTAAGTAACTATTTACAATAGAAATATATACGATATTAATGTATAATTATAAGGTAGGAATAAGGTGAATAATATGTATGACGTAATTATTGTTGGCGGCGGGCCGGCAGGAATCTATAACGCTTATGAATTTATGTTAAAGGCCCCACATTTAAAAGTATTATTAATCGAAAAAGGATATGATATTTATAATAGAAAATGTCCAATTCTTTCAGGTCAACTAGAAAAATGTCCAGTTGACCGCGAAGGATATGTCGGTTGTCACCCAGCTTGTTCAATTACCTCTGGTTTTGGTGGATCTGGAGCCTATTCAGATGGTAAATTTAATATTACTTCTGAATTTGGTGGTTGGATGACTGATTATTTAGATAAAGACATCGTGTTAAAGTTAATTAAATATGTTGATAATATTAACTTAAAACACGGAGCAACCGAAGTAATTACTGATCCTACTACACCTAAAATTAAAGAAATTGAAAGAAAAGGATTAGCGACAGGTTTAAAACTATTACGTGCTCAAGTAAGACACTTAGGAACGGAACACAATTTAGAAATTATGAAGTCAATTTATGATGAACTTCAAAATAAAATTGAGATGCGTTTTAAAACTGAAGTAAAAGAAGTTTTAGTTGAAAATAAAAAAGTAACAGGAGTTAAACTAACTGATGGAACTATCTTGAAAGCGAAATATGTTTTTGTTGCGGCTGGTAGAGAAGGAGCTAACTGGTTACATAAGATTGCTAAAGCTAATAAATTAAAAATTACTAATAACCAAATCGATATTGGTGTTAGAGTTGAAACTAACGACTTAATTATGGAAGAAATTAATGAGAACTTATATGAAGGTAAGTTTGTTTTTAACACGACTGTCGGAACAAGCGTTAGAACTTTTTGTTCTAATCCTAGTGGACATGTCGTAGTTGAAAATCATGGTGGCACGGTTTTAGCTAACGGACACGCTTATAACAATCCAGAGTTAGGTTCAACCAATACCAACTTCGCATTACTGGTATCACACCATTTTAATGAGCCGTTTTCAAATCCACATCAATACGGACATGCAATTGGCGGAATTGCTAACCAATTGACTGGTGGCACGGTAATTATTCAAAGATATGGTGATTTATTAAGAGGTAGACCAACTACGGAAAATGATTTGCGACACAATTTTGTGACACCAAGTCTAAAAGAAGCGATGCCAGGAGATCTGGGATTAGTCTTACCTTATAACACACTAAAATCAATTATTGAAATGATTGAAGCATTAAATCATGTTACTCCAGGTATTGCTAGTGATCACACACTATTATACGGAGTAGAAACTAAATTTTA
Organism: Acholeplasmataceae bacterium; assembly: GCA_012515785.1. GTDB lineage: Bacteria > Bacillota_I > Bacilli_A > Acholeplasmatales > Acholeplasmataceae > DUQW01. The sequence goes on from JAAYXR010000060.1 coordinate 36,689, forward strand.
TTCAGCTAGAATTGAAGTCAATGAATATTTTGAAACTAAAATTCAAAATTTATTCATTGGAGGAGATGGTGCAGGGATTACAAGAGGACTTGCACAGGCTGGTGCCAACGGAGTTTGGGTAGCACGAGAAATTATTAAAAGAGAGGGCAAAGTATGAAAACAATAGTAGTAATTGGAACCGCATGGGGCGATGAAGGAAAAGGAAAGATTACCGACTTTTTAGCAGCGAAAGCCGATGTAGTAGCAAGATTTCAAGGAGGTAATAATGCCGGTCATACTGTAATAGTTGATGGGAAACATCATCTATTTCAATTACTTCCATCAGGGGTAGTTAATAGCGGAACAATTAATCTTTTAACTAATGGAATGGTAATTGATCCAAAAGGTATTTTAGAAGAAATCGATGATTTAGGTAAAAAAGATTTAAACCTATTTATTTCTAACCGCGCTCACGTAGTTATGCCTTACCATTTGGCAATTGAAAGTGCTAATGAAAGAAGAAAAGGCGAAAATAGATTAAATACTACCGGTCACGGAATTGGACCAACTTATAGTGATAAAGCCAATCGTATCGGTTTAAGAATGGATCAATTTGTTGGCCCTAATTTTAAAAAACAATTAGAAGGAATTATTAATCTTAAAAATTTAGAAGCTGATAAATTAGGAATCCCTCATTTTGACGTTGATGAAATTTATGAAGAATATAAAGAATATGCCAAACGTTTAAGACCACATGTAATTGATACATCGCTATTTCTAAATGAAGCAATCGCAGAAGGTAAAAAAGTCTTATTTGAAGGGGCGCAAGGCGTGATGTTATGTATTGAAAATGGAACTTATCCATTTGTTACATCTTCATCACCAACCGCCGCTGCAGTACCGCTTTATGCAGGGATTGCACCGTGGTTATTAGAAGGTGCAGTTGGAGTGGTAAAAGCGTATGCAACAAGAGAAGGTGCAGGCCCAATGCCAACCTTAATTCCTGATGATAAAATTCAAGCGCATTTTCATAAAACTAAAGTTGAATATGAACCAAGAACCAAAACTTACCGAAGAGTTGGCTGGTTAGATACAGTTATCTTAAGACATGCAAAAAGAGTTAGCGGGCTTTCGTATTTAGCGGTAACAGTTTTGGATATTTTATCAGGACTTGATGAATTAAAAATTTGTACATCTTATAATTTAAATGGCGAAGTAATTGATTATGTTCCAGCAGATATCAAGGAATATGAAAAAGCGACACCGAACTTTATTACATTACCTGGATGGAAAGAAGATATTTCACATGTTAAATCATTTTCAGAACTTCCAGTTAATGCCCAAAAATATTTAGAAAAAATTGAAGAATTAGTCGGAGTAGAAATTGGTATTTTTTCAGTTGGACCATCAAGAGAACAAACAATCCAAGTTAAAGATTTTTTCTAAAATAAAGGAGATAACTATTAATAAGTCAAGTAATAAATAACTCCATTATAAAAGAACCGAAAAATTCAGCTAATAGTTTAAATATGTTTATTGAAAATAGAATAGCTACTTTCTATTATCTAATA
>JAAYXR010000061.1 GCA_012515785.1 Acholeplasmataceae bacterium
AAAGATACAACTGTTGACGCTGAATTTAGTTAATAAGGTATAATATATAGGTAAGGGCCGCTGGCCCTTACTTAAATATGTAGATAAAGGGTAGATGATATATGGCAAAAGATTATTATAAAACATTAGGTGTCGATAAAAACGCAAGCGAAGATGAAATTAGAAAAGCCTTTCGGGAGTTAGCGAAAAAATATCACCCAGATGTATCAAAAGAAGCAAATGCTGAAGAAAAATTTAAAGAAATTCAAGAAGCATATGCCGTTTTATCTGATAAAGAAAAACGCCAACAATATGATACATATGGAGCTGACGGCCCACAATTTCAAGGTTTTGATTTCTCGGGCTTCGATTTTTCTGATATATTTTCATCAATCTTTGGTTCAGGCTTTGGTGGCAGGCCAAGTCAATATGGGCCACAACGAGGCGCTGATCGTCAAGCTAATTTAACGATTACTTTTTTAGAAGCGGCTTTAGGAACTAAGAAAAAAGTAACACTAAATCAAGATTTAGAGTGTTCAGTATGCGGTGGTACCGGTGGTAAAACACCGCAGGATGTAACGACTTGCTCGACTTGTCATGGTTCAGGAACCGTTCAAGTCCAACAACAAACCTTATTTGGCAGTATGATTCGCGAAACAACATGTCCAACATGTCGCGGAACTGGTAAAATCATTAAAAATAAATGTGAAAAATGTCGCGGAACTGGTCGTGAAACCATTACGACGACAATCGACGTTAATATCCCAGCAGGGGTAGATAACGGAACTCAACTTCGTGTTAGAGGATATGGAGATGACGGATCTAAAGGTGGTCCTAAAGGCGATTTATATCTTAACTTTAGAGTTGAACCACATGAATATTTCCAACGCCGTGGCAATGATATCTACTTACAATTACCAATTACTTTTAGCCAGGCAGCCTTAGGAACAACCATTGAAATTCCAACAATCCATGGTAATGTTGATTTAAAGATACCAGCAGGTATCCAAACTAATACATCACTACGTTTAAGAGATAAAGGAATCCTTCAAACTCAAACTGGTCGCAAAGGTAGTCAATATGTTGTTGTCAATGTCGAAACACCAAAGAATTTAACAAAAAAACAACGTGATCTCTTTAAACAACTTGAAGAGACTGAAAATACTGGCAAAAAATCGTTTTTTGATAAGATTAAAGAAACATTTAAATCATAAAAGGTTGGAATATTTTCCAATCTTTTTTAATGATTATGTTTTGTTATTATGCTTAATCGCATAAAAAAGGCTCTTTTGGCAAATTATTCTTGAATTTTATTATAAAAATTGGTAAAATAGATATATCTATTGAAAGGTGGTTTTCATATGAAAAAAAGATTAAAATGGTTTAACAAATATTTTAAAAAAGGAACCGGAAAATTTGATCCTCAATTCCAACTATATCGCGATGAAGCTCATAAAATGGTATTCAAAAGGGCATTTGAATTATTATCAATTACTGAAGCTGATGTTGCGGAGGAAAATGCTATCGTTTTAATGTCACCAGAACAATTAGATGTAAATAGCAAAGTAAGATATAAAGTTGCACTTTTAGATGACGATGAAGCAGAATTAATTTATGATCAATCAGTTTTAACAGTTTTAATGTTTGGTGAAGAATCATTATTTTACTATCAAGCAAGCGTTGACTATCGTTATGGTTTAATTACTAATGATTTAGTTGGAGAACTAAACTATTTAGACATTATGAACATTCAAACTTCGTTTGAATACGATGATTTACATGAACCGCTATTTGAAATGGTTAACGTTGAATTATGGTTATATGATGGTACTACCATGCCATTAACTTTAAGATTTAGATTATTTAACGGAGTTGTTGAAGAATTAATTTTATCAGAAAAAGAAAAATTAGTATTAGGAAAACTTCACAATATCATTCGTTCTAAAAAAAGATTAGTTTAAAATAAAATACATTCAAACACTTTCTTCGGAAAGTGTTTTTTCTTTTTCACAAAAATTAAGATAATGTATCGGTTGTTGGAAATATAATGAAAATAATGATAAAATGAATTTGATTAACAAGCGATAGTAAGGCTCAATTGATACGAAATAAAAAGGGAAAAGAGAAAATGACCATAGATATTGCATTAACAATATTAATATTTGCAATTATACTTCTGAGCCATGTGGTTGTTTTAATATGGAAGAAAAAACATTTTGT
>JAAYXR010000062.1 GCA_012515785.1 Acholeplasmataceae bacterium
GCAACTAACTCGTTTTCATATTTTATCGCTGACTTTGGATTACGAACAATATAATCAAGTGACGGAAAATAGGATTCTAATGTTTCAATCCAATTCTCATCAAATATTTTCGTTTCAGCTATATTTTTATAATATAGTTCTTTATCTCCGGCTTGAATCGCACGATACATTCTTTTTGAGAATTCATCTGATTCAAATAATTCTTGGTTATCTTCTATGTATTGTTCGTAAAATTTAGTTAGCTTATCATTGATTCTAATCTTGTTTACTTTTTTCATATTATTAGATTTGTCTTAATAATGATTCAAGGTATTCAACTGATTCAGTAAATTTATCCTTACCAAACATTCTTTGCATTAACGCGATTAATTCTTTAATCTCTTCTACTAAGAATGGTAAGTTCAAACTTTCAAATTTTCTTAATACTTTTCTAGCAACCATATAGTCTAAGCCATCAACTTCATCGCCACCGCATCCAACATATACCGGAATAAAATCACGGATTTGTTTTAAAATACGGTTACCAAAAGTAACTTTAAAGCGACTAGTAATAAACTCATCAAGTTTATCTAAGTTACTTAACGCTCTTTGTGATAAGACGTGTTCTTGCTTAGCTGCTTCAAATAAAGTATTTAAATACTCATAGTTCATATAAATTGATTCAGTATAAGGTGCGTCAATCGCATCAATTCTTGCATTCATTTCAATAATTGAAGCACGGTCATATACTTTATCAGTAATCGTAAATGTTGAATCATCTTTATTCGCTGTTCCAATAAACCATAGGTTTTGTGGAACTAATACTTTACCATTAATTAAATTCTTTGGATCTTCTTCTTCACTAGACGGAACAATTTCAATTAGCCAGTCACTTTGATTTGGCATTTCTAGAATTGATAAGAACTCAGCGAAGTAATATTCAATTCTTGCTAAGTTTAACTCGTCTAAAACGATAAAGTTAATGTCTTCACGATATGTTGATTCATATAAAGCTTTTAGAAAATCTGATTCATTAAATTTCTTCGTAAACTCATTTAAATAACCAATCATTTCTGAACGATCTCTCCATGATGGTTGAACCGAAATAATATCAGCTGAATTATTAAAGAATTTGCCCATAGCATATGGAAGTGAAGTTTTACCTGTACCAGAAATACCTTCCAAAATAATTATCTTAGAAGTTGCCATTCCTGCAAAATATGCAGCAACAACTTTAAACTCATAAAATAATCCTAATTGAGAAGCGGCATAATTAATAAAGTGTTGAACAAGTTCTCTTAAAGTTAAGAAGTCTCTTTCTTGCATAAACACTGCATGTGGTGATTCACCATATTGCAAGTCAACTTCAATTAACTTAGTAAATCTTGAACCAGTAACCAGTTTTTCTGGTTTCTTACGATCAACTACTTTACCAACATTAGTACTTAATCCAACAGTTTCCATCTTAAGTGCTAAAATCTGATTCTTTTCATCAGTTAATTCAACAATGCGTTGTGAAAGAACCCCGATTTCAGCTAATAGTTTTTCTTTAGTAATTTCGGAGCGATTAAATTTAATATATTTTCTAGCTAAAAGCCATAATCTAATAATTAAAAATATAACAAAAGCTATATTTAACGCAATAATAACAATTGCTGC
>JAAYXR010000063.1 GCA_012515785.1 Acholeplasmataceae bacterium
CCTATCCTTCAATTACTAATCCTTGTCAAAATCAAATCTTAAGCGGGGGCACTTCATTAATTACCGAAAACGTTTATCGATACTATAGTAAAAAAAGTGATACTGTTATCCAACAACAACGCGAAAATGTGGCTGATATTTTACCAGTAGTTACGGTAAGAAATAATATTTCAACAGTTAGTTTTGCGATGTATTTAGTTGGTGAATATCCAGAGTTTCAAAATAGTTCACTTAATCATTTATATGTTCCTGCTTCTGGTGGTCATGCGGCTAGAATGGATCAAGCTATTAGTATGTTTAAAGGGGAACCAGTTAATGTTGGAGGAATTGATTATGTTTTTACTGAACTACCAAAATTTACTTTAATTTATTGTGACGATTTAGATGCAGTTGGACATAATGAAGCATCTCATTATGGATATGAAGTTAGTCCAACCGAAGAAGGAAGAAGAGCTAATATTCAAAGTTTGTTAAAGGAAATGGACGAAAAATTAGGCGAATTAATTAGGGTAACTAAAGCTAGAGGTATTTATGATCAATTAACCTTCTTCTTAACTACTGACCACGGAATGACACCATTTAGTGGTTTATCAAAATTAAGATTACTAGAACACGATTTAAATACATTTAATTCTAAATATGTTTTGGAACGTGTTCAACCAGGAAAAAAACCGAAAACTTTAACTTCTGTAGTTGGAGTTACTGCTAATTTAAATATGTATATGACATTTAAAAATGGTATTACTGATACTGAACTTGATCAATTAAAAGAATATTTATTAACATTAGATTATGTCTATGAAGTTTATACAAGAGAAGAACTAAGAAACAATTATCTATTTATGCGTGATGTCGATATGTTAGTTGTACCAAAAGAAGGAATGCATTTTGTTGATACCGGCCCGATCGCCTATATTTCACCACGCGGTCAACACGATACCACTGTGGATTCATCAAATCACGTTGTTGGCCTTATTTGGGGTAAAGGCATTAAGAAAAACACCGTTTTTGACGGCGAAGCCTATAACTACGATTTTGGAATTACGATGGCAGCGGCTCTCGGTGTTGATTTACCAAAAGCTAATGGAATTGTATTAGATGTTTTTGAAAGGAAAGAAGAATGAAGGCGCTAAATGTAACTATTGCTGGTGGAGGATCAACCTACACACCAGGGATTTTAGTGGGATTTATTAAGAAAAAATTATCTTTCCCAGTTAAAAAACTAGTTTTATACGATAATAACCTCGAACGCGTGATGAAAATGGGGAAGTTCGCGCAAGTTTTATTAAGAGATTATTATCCAGAAGTGGAAGTCGTATATACTAATCAACCAAAGGAAGCTTTTACTGGTGTTGATTACGTATTTTGCCAAATTCGCACCGGCGGATTAAAAATGCGCGAGGGCGATGAAAAAATTCCAATCAAACACGGAGTGATTGGTCAAGAAACATGTGGCCCAGGGGGATTTTCTTATGGAATGCGTTCAATTAACGATATGATTAGGCTCGTTAAAGAGATTCGAAAATATTCGAAAGACGCTTGGATTTTAAATTATACTAATCCAGCTGCGATTGTCGCAGTGGCCCTTCAAAGAGCGTTTCCTGATGATCAGAAAATCTTAAATATTTGTGACCAACCAATTAGTTTATTAATGGCTTATGCAAGGTTATTAGGTAATATCAATTATAAAGATATGAAACCACATTATTTTGGGTTAAACCATTTTGGTTGGTTTACCAAAATAATTGATAAGAGAAATAACGAAGATATTACTCAAAAAATTAAAGATACGATTCAATTAAAAGGATTTAAGCCGGCTGATGCTGAAAAAAGAGATCCATCATGGTTAGTGACATATAGTACGGTTAAAGACATGTTAGATTTAGATGACACATATTTACCTAACACCTATCTCCAATATTATTTATTTAGAGATCGTAGTTTTTCTCATTTAGATCCAAATTACACGAGAGCTAATGAAGTGATGAATGGTCGAGAAAAACGTGTTTATGAAGAATGTAATCGGGTTATTAAAAACAATAGTGCTCATGATACACCAGCTTTAAAAGATTTAGACAAACAAGATGCTCATGGCGATATGATTATTGAAATTGCCGAAGCAATTTATCAAAATAATAATCGCTATTATGTCGTGATTGTTGCTAATAAAGATAAAATTATTGAAAATTTAGATGAAGATGTGATGGTAGAAGTTCTTTGTAAATTAGGTAAAAATGGCCCTAAACCATATCGTGTTGGTAAAATTGGAACTTACCATAAAGGCTTAATTGAACAACAAGCGGCATATGAAAAATTAACAGTTGATGCGTATTTTGAAAAATCATATAAAAAAGCCCTTCAAGCTTTGACTTTAAATCGTACCGTAACTGATATGGAATTAGCTAAGAAAATCTTAGATGAGTTAATTATCCATAACGAAGGTTATTGGCCTATTTTAAGGAGGTAGTTATGTTTTTAATTGTTAATGCTGATGATTTCGGATTATCTAAAGGAGTTAATTACGGAATTATTGAAGCTCATAAAAACGGAATTGTGACTTCAACGACAATGATGATTACAATGTCAGAAGTTGATCATGCCGTGGAATTGGCTAAAAAACACCCAAGATTGAAAATTGGGTTGCATCTAAATATTACTCTTGGAGAACCATTAACTAGATGTTCGACACTAGTTAATGACAAAAATAGATTTTATAAGCCAATTGAAAATCCAAATCAAGATCGATTTTCTGAAGAAGAAATTTATTTAGAATTTAAGGCGCAATACGAGTTATTTATTAAAAAAGTTGGAAAGAAACCAACTCATTTCGATTCTCACTTATATGCTCATCAACTTTATCCAAAAGCGAAACAAGCGCTGATTAAATTGGCTCAAGAAACTAATCTACCAGTTAGGGGAATGACCATTAATGGGTTTGAAGAAGTCAGATTTTTTGATTTTTTCAAAGGTAATAACGGAGTTGATTTATCAACAATATTATTTGATAAAATTAACTTGTTTAAAGAACAAAAATATTCTGAATTAATGGTTCATCCCGCATATGTTGACGAATTTTTACACTCAAAGTCAACATATAGCTTACCAAGAGTTCAAGAATTAGAAATCTTAACTAGCGATAACGTTAAAAAATTATTAAAAGAACATAAGATTGAATTAATTTCTTATGATGATGAAAGGATAAGAACATGGCAAAAATCGAATTGAAAAACTTAACTAAAATATACGGAGAACCAAGAAAAAAAGGGTTACTGCCAGAAGGAGTTAAGGCGGTCAATAATGTTACGCAAACAATTCCTGAACGTAGTTTTACTGTTTTAGTTGGCCCTTCTGGATGTGGTAAAACCACGCTTTTAAGAATGATTGCCGGATTAGAAACAATTACCGAAGGAACAATTACGATTGGTGATGTTGACGTTACCCACTTAGAACCAGGTGATCGTGGAATTGCTATGGTCTTTCAAGCGTATGCGTTATATCCACATATGACAGTTTGGAAAAATATTGAATTTGGCTTAAAAAATGCAAGAATGCCTCAATATGAAATTAACCGCCGCATTAAAGAAGTTTTAAAATTAGTTAATCTAGAAGAATATGCTAATCGTCGACCAGCTAACTTATCTGGAGGCCAACGTCAAAGAGTCGCTTTAGCACGAGCCATCTCCAAACAACCCCTAGTATTTTTAATGGATGAACCATTATCAAATTTAGACGCTAAACTAAGAAGTGCGATGCGAACCGAGTTAATTCAAATGCATGAGCAATTTGAATCAACTTTCGTTTATGTAACGCATGACCAAATTGAAGCGATGACGATGGGAGATAATATTATCGTTATGGATGAAGGTGTCATTAAACAAGCTGGTTCACCAACGGAAATTCATGATGAGCCGAATTGTATTTTTGTGGCTCAGTTTATTGGGGATCCAGGAATGAACGTTTTAAAATTATCAACGGGAAAACATATTGGCTTTAGACCACGTAATATCCACCTATTATATGATGATATTGTAGTGGACAATGATGATATCGTTGTTGATGGTGTGGTATTAGCAATTGAAAATCATGGTTCCGAAAGATTATATTTTATCAAAACGAAAAATGGTCAAATTTATCTTAAAGATGCTCATCGTGAAATTTTAAAGATTAATGACCCGGTTAAAATTGTCGTTAAATTTAGAAATGTGTACGCTTTTTATGAAAACGCCGACCGAATTTATAATGAAAAAGAGGTGAGAGATGTTTATGAACAATATCGATCAGATTCAAAGTAGTTATAATTTAACAATTCAAAGAGAAATATTTTCTGAACAAGATAAGATTGTCGAAGCTAAACAAGCTTATTTTCTGCGTTGTAATGGCATTAAAATTGATTATAATGAAAAAATCGAAAAAGAACAATTGAAAATTACTGAATTAAAAGTTAATAAGAAATATTTAAAAGAAGAGACCAACCGCGAATATAAATTATTAAAAGAGAAACTTAAAAAAGAAATTCAAAGAATTAATCAGGAATATAAATTTGATTGTTTAGAGATTAAAGATAATGCTAAATTACATTTGCAAAAAATTGAATCGATTTTCCGCCAAAACATTAATCAATTGGTGGCGAAAATCGATATTAAATCAGTTGACTTAAATGTCAATGAAGAATTGGTATTAGCAAATGAAAAATATCAAACTGAACTTAAAAAATTAGAGAATAAATATCAAAAGAAAATTTATCAAGTAACGAAACGTTATTATTATGAAGAAAAAAAGAAAAATTATCGTTTCCGTATTCTTAATAGTAAAAATAATACCAATTTAAAAAAAGAATACTCACAATTTAAAAAAGACTTTAAATTAAAAGAAAA
>JAAYXR010000064.1 GCA_012515785.1 Acholeplasmataceae bacterium
TAAATACGATTAATTGTACCGCAATTTAGGCACATATCGGCCCATATTGCATTACTGATACTTTTAGAAAAAATGTTTTTAAATTCTTCTTCCGGAATTAAAAACAGTCCTGGATGTTTACTAGCCATAATTTTAATCTTTTTAAAATTTATTCCACCGCAATGATGACATTCATTCATTTACTGGTTCACTCCTTTTAGAAAATATCTTTCGATATAGTTTATCAAATAACGAGATTAATACAGCAGTTGACACTAAGGTAAAAACTGTAAATAAACTAATATGAGTAAATTGAAGTGGTTCATTACCAATTAAAACTGTTGATATTAGCATTGCCACAAAAGCGAATACTAAATACATTCCTTCAGTTAATATTTTGGCAACGAATAGATTGTTGGTTTTGGTATTAATTAATTTCATCACTTCTTCTGGTGGACCACCAGGATATTCAGTCACAATAACTAAGAAAACTCCAAATGATAAAATAACAATCCCAATAAATGAAACTAATATTTTAATCAACAAATTATCGGCAATTGGTTTAAATTCGGCAAATAAAAAACCCCACAATAAGATAATAAAAGAAATAGCGATGCTGTTAAACCATGTGAGGATTAGTTTTTTATTTTTTGATATTAAATACAATACGATAATTGTTAAAGTCCCAAAGATAAATGAAGCAATCCCCATAATACTTTCATGTGCTAACGTGGCATTTGGAAATAGTTGTAAATAGATTCTCGCTAAATACCAAGTAAATGCATCAAGCGGAGCTGATCCTAAGTTTGTATAAATAATTATTTGGACACCAATGCCGACTAAAATAAGCCCCAGCAAGTATACTGAAAGTTTGATTGCTGTTTGTTTTGAGATTTTCATTAATCTAACACCGATAATAAACTCTCTTTTGAAAAACTATATTTGTTTTTTGGAAAGCGAATTTTCTTCATGATTTTATTAACTTTCTTAACTTGAGACCGGTTAATTACTGAAGTTTCTTTAATAAATCCAGGAACAGGTTCTAAAAACTCATTAATTTCTTCGTAAACTAAATCTGATTTTAATACTTTTACTTCAGCTTGTGAGCGGTAAAATATGTAGTCAACAAAAGGTGGAAATACTGTTGCCGTATTTTCACACCATTCCATTGCTAAAACTAACTGGTTACTTTCATCTTTTAAGATATGATATTTCGGAACAAACACTTCTAATTCACGATAGTAATTTTGAAGTTGTGGTAGTTCATCAATATATCTAAAAATCGCTTGAGATTTTTGTTTGTTTAAAATATGGTATTCTTCATATTTATCTGGATTACGATCAAAATATGATTTTTTAAGGGTAGTAAAGACTTGCATAATAAAATCAATATCAACTTCCATTGGGTTGTTAAAGATTTCATAATAGATATAAAAACCAAATTTGCTAGCTACTTGTTCAGCAATATATAAAACTTCCCTAACAAAATAATCAGGAGTTAAGATTGGAATTTCAATATGAATATTGACATCTAAAAATGCCGCATCAATGCGGTAAATATTTGGAACATGTGAACTTTTTGTTTGATAAAAAACCGCTTGATGTAGCAGCCTTGGGTGAGTATAAACAAATTCAGCGCTTCTTGAGTCATGAATTCTCACTTGAAAATCTTCATTCGCCTCAAAAAATGCTCTGAGCAAACCGTAATCGACATTTCTATTTTGTTTTTTAAAGAAATGTAGGCTAAATGTTGTCATCAGTCCAACCCCTTATTATAATTATAATAACACATTTATTTTTATCTTACAAACTAAAGTTTATTATTTTCTTAGTTTTTTAAGATCTTCGTAATTTGTCTGATCAATTGTTAATGGTGTAATAACGATGTAATCATTATCCAAGTTATAAGCATCAGTATCATTTGGTTCATCATAGATCATTTGACTATAAGTTATCTTATAATCTTCTTGACCTTGAATTGGACTAAATTCAGCGTGAAATAACCTTCTTCCTTGAGTCGTATATTTAATTCCATTAACCTTTTCAGCTCTTGGGATGTTGACATTAAGTAATTTAAAGTTCAAGTATTTTTTGCTAGCAATTAATTCTTCTAAAACTAATCCGACTTTAAACTCTAAATTAAGACTATCTAAATAGTGAGTTGAAATAGCTATTCCTGGAAGACCTAAAATAACAGCCTCTCTTGCTGCTGCGACCGTTCCTGAATAAATATGATCGCTTGCGATATTAAAGCCTGCATTAACTCCGGCAATAACTAAATCAAATTGTGTGTCAAAAAGCGCGACACCGACTCTAACACAGTCAGCTGGAAATCCGTCAACCGCAATCGTTTTTTCAGAACCTGATACGTGATATGATTCTTTATCCACATGAATCTTATTAGCAATAGTAATTCCGTGGCTAGTAGCAGATTGAGGTTTAATTGGAGCTGCAACATAAACAAATCCGTATCTAGAAGCAACTTTAACTAGTGTTTCTAAATAAGGTGATTGAATTCCATCATCATTTACAACTAATATTCTCATCTTTAGACACTCCTTTTCGCAATAATCTTAGCACAGCGAGGACATAATTCGTCTTCATTTATTTCTGGAACTAAATTCCAGCATCTTGAACATGTAACATGATTCGATTTTGATACTTTAACACTGACTTCATTACCGATATTAACGTTAATACCAGCTACCATTAAAACTTGAATTAAATTAATTTCTAGTAATTTAATCGCTTCATCAATTTCTTTAGTAATAACTACATCTAGTTCTGCCTCTAAAGTTTTAGATAATAATTTTTCCGCTCTGGCAACTTCAATTTCTTTTAAGACTTCGTCTCTTAATACTTCAAATTGCTCGAAAGCATCTAAATATTCAGCCATTTCTAACCTTTGTTTCTTTGGCATATCTTCTAGATAGATATCTTCTTTTTCTCGATATGGAAGATGTGAATAAACTTCTGAAGCTGTATGCGGAATAATTGGTGTAAGTAGTTTTAATAATCTTAAAAGAATATCATAAATTGTTGATTGAACACATCTTCTTTCAAAATCATTTTCATCTAAAATATATAAAATATCTTTCGTATAATCTAAGTAAAATGCACTAATATCATTGATGATAAACGGCATGACTAAGCGTAATATTCTTTCAAAGTTATATTGTTCATA
>JAAYXR010000065.1 GCA_012515785.1 Acholeplasmataceae bacterium
AGCACTTAATTTAATCGTTAACGGGATTATCCGAAAATAGCTACTACGATTTCACTATTTCAACTCCAAGGCGACCTTCACTAACTAAACATAGAGTTTTACACCAACCAACTCTTCTCTGCGATGTTTAAATTAATTACTCTTCCTCTTCTTCGTATTTATAATAATTTTAACATATTGATATTGCAATATCAAATAATATTTTTTATTTCTTATATTCCTTAACTTCGTATAAAATACCGATTGTTCCTGGTCCACAATGTGAAGAAATAACGCATCCAGCTTGGCCTTCATAAGTGTTTTTAACTTTAACACCGGCTTCTTTTAATCTTTCCATAGTATATTCATACATTTTCGGGTTTTGGGTATGAGTGACAAATAAATAATCGTCTACAATATTACCTTTATTATATTCTTCTAAGAAATCATCGATTTGAATATCCATGCCTCTTGACATTTTACCCATTGGTTTTTTATATAAAAATAATTTACCATCTCTTACTCTTAAGACAGGTCTAATTCTTAAAGCGGCCCCAAGTAGGGCTTGCATTCCCGATGCCCGTCCACCTTTTCTCATGTAATCAAGAGTTCTTAAAACAAATTGTGAGTGGACACGTGGTGGCAGATCTTTTAATTCTTCATATATTTCTTTTGCAGAATATCCTTTATCACGTAAATCACATGCTTTTAAAATAATAATGGCAATTCCTGATGAAAGATTACCTGAATCTAGAAAATACATACGATCCTCAGGAAATTCTTGAGCGGCTAGTAAATAGTTTCTTCCAGTTCCTGATAGTCCCATTCCAATGCCGCAATAAAAAATATCATAACCATCTTCAAAAAATGGTCTAATGGCTTCTTCAAATTCAAATGGAGAAACGGCAGCAGTTTGTGGTAGCACTCCGTTTTTTTCAATCCATTCATACATCTGATCAGTAGTAATATCAATCCCGTCTCGTAATTCACGATCTCCTAAGTGAATATATAACGGCATAACTTTAATATTACGGCTTTCAATTAGATGCTTTGGTAAATCTGCTGTTGAATCAGTGGCGATTAAGACTTTATTTTTCATTTTGACCTCCTGTAATAAGCTCTTTGATAAGTTCATTTACTTTATTATAACCCATTTTTGTCTCAGCTGACGTAATTATGTGAGGGATACCATAAGTTTTTTCTTCAATCATTCTTAGTTTTTTGACTCTCTCACTCATTTTTACTTTATCAGCTTTAGTTAGGATAATTTGGAAATTCAATTTTCTTTCTAATAAATAGTTAAGCATCACTAAATCATCTTCAGTTGGCCCAACTCTAAAATCAATTAATAGTAAAACTAAATCAATTCGATTAGGAAGCGATAAATAACTATTCATCAAGTTTAAAAAATCATCTTGCATCGCTTTTGATCGTTTGGCATATCCATAACCTGGAGCATCAACTAAAAAATAGCCATCACTTACTTGAAAATAGTTAAGGGAAATAGTTTTACCTGGTGTACTTGATGTCCGTGCGATATTTTTACGGTTAAGTAAGGCGTTAATAAAACTAGATTTCCCAACATTTGATCTTCCAACTAGTAATATTTCCGGTAGTGTTTTTGGGTCTAATTGTTTCATATTAAAGACACTTTTTAAAAATTTAGTTTCCATCTTATCATTCCTTTATTTCAAGTAAAACAGAAGTTACATTAGTAACTTCTGTTTCATAAATTATGCTTTAATCGCGATTTTGAAGACTTCGTTTACTTCAGATACTAGAATAATGTCTAGTTTTTCTTTTACTTCTTCTGGTATTTCATCAATATCTGATTCGTTTTCTTTTGGAATTACAATGGTTTTAATTCCTGAACGATCGGCGGCAATTGATTTTTCTTTTAAGCCACCAATTGGTAAGACTAATCCTCTTAAGGTTACTTCTCCGGTCATTCCGACATCATTACGAACTAATTTATTAGTTACTGCAGAATATAATGCGGTTGCGATTGTAATACCTGCTGATGGTCCGTCTTTTGGAATCGCTCCTTCCGGAACGTGGATATGGAAGTCATTTTCCAAAAATAGATTGGGATCGATTTTATATTCTTCCGCTTTCGATTTAATGTATGATAGTGCGGTTTGCGCACTTTCTTTCATAACATCGCCTAATTTACCAGTTAAGACTAAGTTACCTTTACCCTTATAGTAAGTAACCTCTACCGGTAGTGTATCTCCGCCGTATGCAGTATATGCCAGTCCAGTAACAACTCCAACTTGAGCTTTCTTATCAGCTAAGTTATGGATGAATTTATGTTTACCTAAATATTCTTCTAAGTTAGCTTTAGTAATTTCAACTTTCTCAACTTTTTCAAGTAAAATTTTCTTAATCGCTTTTCTAATTAAAGAACCTAAGTGACGTGCTAATTCACGCACTCCAGCTTCTCTAGTGTAATACTGAATAATTTCTAAGATAGCTTCATCAGTAATTGAAAATTCGGCTTCAGTAATACCATGAGCATCTAATTGTTCTTTTAGTAAGTGATTACGTGCGATTTGTTGTTTTTCAAGTTCAGTATAACTAGATAGTTGAACAATTTCCATTCTATCTCTTAGCGGTGCTGGAATGTTTTCTAAATAGTTAGCAGTGGTAATAAATAAGACTTGTGATAAATCATAAGGAACTTCTAGATAGTGATCTGAGAATTTTGAGTTTTGTTCTGGATCTAATACTTCTAACATCGCACTCGCAGGATCTCCTTTATAATCAGATGAAAGTTTGTCAATTTCATCTAATAAGAAGACTGGATTTATTGTTTGCGCTAGTTCCATTGATTTTAAAATTCGTCCTGGCATCGCGCCAACATAAGTGCGGCGGTGTCCTCTAATTTCTGATTCATCTTTAACGCCACCTAACGAGTGTTTTACAAATCTACGGCCTAAAGCTTCAGCAATTGAGATGCCTAAAGAAGTTTTACCAACTCCAGGAGGACCAACTAAACAAAGAATAGTTTGTGGATTTTTTTGGGTTTTGATTTTAACCGATAAATACTCAATAATACGGTCTTTTACTTTATCTAGACCATAATGGTTAGCGTCTAATATCTTTTTAACTTCATTTAAATCATTACGATCTTCTGAAGTTTTATACCAAGGAAGTTTAACGATAAATTCTAAGTAATTTTGAATCACGTTAGCTTCAGCCATAAAGCTTGAAGTTGATTGTAATCTTGAAAGTTCACTTAAAGCATGCTTTTCAATGTTTTTAGGCATACCGGCTTCGCCGATAGCTTTACGTAGGCGTTCCATATCTTCTTCACGTTTAGCCCGGTCACCTAATTCATTTTGAATTGCCTTCATGCGCTCTCTTAAATAGTATTCTTTTTGGTTTTCATCAATCGCTTTTTTAACTTCTTCGTTAA
Source organism: Acholeplasmataceae bacterium (assembly GCA_012515785.1). Classification (GTDB taxonomy): domain Bacteria; phylum Bacillota_I; class Bacilli_A; order Acholeplasmatales; family Acholeplasmataceae; genus DUQW01. The sequence continues at coordinate 3,398 of JAAYXR010000065.1, forward strand.
TTTTAGCTTCAAGTTCAACAATCATTTTTTGTTGATTAATATCCATTAAAATGAATTTTAATCTTTTTAATACATCGGTTTCAGCGATGTATTTATATTTTTCCATTTCATTAATTTTTAAATTGTAGGCTATTATATCAGCAATTTTATCTGGAGTTGTTTCCCCTTCAATTTTTTCTAAAACTAATTGTGAATCAAGTAGTTGAGTTGGATTTTTAGCAATTTCAGTAGTAATCATTTTAACCGTTGTAATTACTTCTTGGATATCCCCTTCAAATACTTCTTCTAATTCATCATATTCAATTTCAAATGAATCAATAGTTTTAGTGTATTCCACAACTTTAATTCTTTTAATGATATTAAACTTTACTTTGTAAGTATCATTAGGAAGTTTAATTTTCATTGCCAGCTTAGCTAAAACCCCGAAATCTTCAACATCTTCCACAGTTGGAACGTCAATTAACGGGTTTTTTTGAATTAGTAATACTAAGTATTTATCAAATTTTTCTTCAGCTTCATCAAGCGCTTTTAATGAAAAAGGTCTTCCTATTTCAATTCTAAAATCATTATTTGGTAGTGGGACAACTCCTCTTGTGACTAATGCCGGTAATATTTTCTTTGATGGCATCATTTCACCTCCGATAAATTATTTTACTATTTTTGCATTTTCGTATAAGAAGTCTAATGTTTTAGTAAAACCAACTTCTAATTTAATTGAATGTTCGTCAATATATTTTTTAACTTCAGCAACTGAAATGTTATATTGAGTAGCGATTTCTTCATATTTTTTAGCAACTTCTTCATCAGTTGCGTCAATTTCTTCTTGCTTCATAATCGCTTCAATGACTAACATTTGTTGTAATCTTAATTCTGATTGTTTATTTACTTGTTCAGTAAATTGTTCCATAGTTTGTCCTGAAAAAGAAATATAAGTTTCTAAATCAAGACCATATTGTTTTGCTTGAGTCTCTAAGTTTTGTTTGTATTGTTCAGTTTCATAATCAATCATAGCTTGTGGCACTTTTACCACTGAATCTTCAGTAACTTGTAAGACGATTGCATCAGTTACCCTAGCTCTTTCTTCGGCTTCTTTAGCAGTTAATAAATCTTTTCTAAGATGTTCTTTATATTCTTTGACAGTATTTAATCCTAAATCTAATGAACGAACGAATTGATCGTTTAATTCAGGACGGATTTTAACTTTGATTTCCCAAAGTTTAACTTCAAATACTACCGCTTGACCAGCTAAATCTTCAGCGTGGTAATCTTCTGGAAATGATAAATTAATTGATCTTTCTTCATTTACTTTCATTCCAATCATTTGTTCTTCAAATCCTGGAATAAATTGGCCAGATCCAATAACTAGTTGATAATTTTCAGCTGTTCCACCTTCAAAAGCAACTCCGTCTTTTAATCCTTTAAAATCAAAGATGGCAGTATCTCCTTCTTCAAGTGTATCTCCTTCTTTATCTTTTAAAACTTCTTTTTTAGTTAAATCTTGATCAATTTTAGAATCTACTTCTTCATCAGTAACAGCAATTTCTTCGCCGTCAACTTCAACACCTTTGTAGTTACCTAATGTAACATCAGGTTTGATTGGGATGATGAATGAAAAAGTAAAACTTTCTCCTCTAATTACTGTTGTAATATCAAGATCAATTTCAGGTTCGCCAACGATTCTGAAAGTTTGATCTTCTAATGCCTCATTAAATTTATGTCCGAAAACATGGTTTAAGGCATCTTCATATAAACCTTTATCACCAAATTTAGATTCATATTGTTTTTGAGTTACATGTCCTTTTCTAAATCCTTTAATTTCTACATCTTTTTTAATTAACTCATATGCATGAGCAAGTCCGTGCTCAAATTCTTCTGGTGTAACTTCAAAAGTATATTTGGCCGTATTTTCATTAATTCTTTCTACTTTCATAATTTGTTTCCCTCCGTTTAAAATGTTTAAATTCTAATACATATTATACCATTAAGTTATATATTTAATGATTTTTAAACTTATAAAGGCTTTAATCATTGCCTTTTTG
>JAAYXR010000009.1 GCA_012515785.1 Acholeplasmataceae bacterium
CTTAGGCTGTCTATATAGTCGAAATTTTGATATAATTAATATATAGACGATATATTATTTTTTAGGGAGGGCATATGAGAAAAATAGATAGTAAAACGATATCTAATGCGGTTAGTGAAGCCTTAATTAAAGCGAATAAGGTGTTACCTGATGATGTTTATAAGGCTTTAAATCAAGCGCTTGACAAAGAAACAAGTGATCTTTCTAAAGATGTTTTAGGAAAGATTATTTTAAATGCTGATATCGCAAAAGATGAATTTATTCCAATGTGTCAAGATACTGGGATGGTTGTTTGTTTTGTAGAAGTGGGATATGACTTAAAAATTGAAGGCGATTTATATGATGCCATTAATAAAGGCGTATCTGATGCTTATGTTAAAGGTTATTTAAGAAAGTCAGTTGCTGATCCTATTTCAAGAGTTAATACTAAAGATAATACTCCGGCGATTATTCATACAAAATTAGTACCTGGTGATAAACTAGTGTTAAAATTAGCCCCTAAAGGAGCTGGTAGTGAAAATATGAGTTCAGTTAAAATGTTAACCCCAGCTCATGGTATTGAAGGAATTAAAAAACATGTTTTAGAACAAGTCTTTCACGCTGGTGGTAAACCATGTCCGCCTATAATTGTCGGAATTGGAATTGGTGGTAATTTAGAAAAATCTGCGTTACTTGCCAAAGAAGCACTTTTAAGAGATTTAGATGATGTTAACCCAGATCCAGTCTTAAACAAGTTAGAAGAAGCACTATTAAAAGAAATCAATGAATTAGGTGTTGGACCAATGGGATTTGGCGGCAAGACTACCGCTTTAGCTGTTAAAATAGCTAAATATCCAACTCATATCGCCGCTTTACCAATTGCGGTAAATATTCAGTGCCATGCAGCAAGACATATTATTGTCGAGTTATAGGAGTAATACTATGAAAAAGATTTCAAGTCCAGTTAAATTAAAAGAAATTAAAGATTTAAGAGCGGGGGATATTGTCTATATTACTGGAACTATCTATACCGCTAGAGATGCCGCTCATAAAAGATTAGTTAACGATATTAAAAATAATCAAGAAATTAAATTTGATTTAAAAAATTTAACTATTTATTATGTTGGACCGACACCAACTGCTCCCGGTGACGTAATTGGTTCAGCCGGACCAACAACTAGTTACCGTATGGATCCATATGCTGAACCGTTATTAAAAGAAGGTGTCAAGATGATGATTGGTAAAGGAGACCGCTCACAAGAATATAAAGATTTACTAGTTAAATACCAAGCGGTATATATCTCAGCTGTTGGTGGTACAGGAGCGTTAATTAAAAAATCAATTACTAATGCTAAAGTAATTATGTATGAAGATTTAGATGCTGAGGCAATTAGAGAATTAAAAGTAACAGATTTTTATGGCATCGTCGTTTATGATATGTACGGCGGTGATTTGTTTGAAGAAAATAAAAAGGAAGTGGTTAAATGATAAATTTTCAATTTTATAGTCCAACTGAATTCGTCTTCGGAAAAGATAGTGAATTAAGGGTTGCTCACCTACTTAAAAAACATGGTGCAACTAAAGTTTTATTTCATTATGGCGGCGGTTCAATTAAACGTAGTGGATTATATGATAGAGTAGTAAATACACTAAAAGAAAATAATATTCCATATGTTGAATTAGGTGGTGTAGTCCCAAATCCAAGATTAAGTTTAGTTAATGAAGGAATTAAAATCGTTAAAGAAAATCATATTGATTTTATTTTAGCGGTAGGCGGAGGATCCGTGATGGATTCAGCTAAAGCGATTGCGATTGGAACTAAATATAACGGAGACTTATGGGATTTATATACAGGAACTAAAATTAAAGAAGCACTATCGGTGGGAGTGATTGTAACTATTCCTGCTTCAGGAAGTGAAGCATCTAATTCATCAGTCATTACTAATGATAAATTAGGACTAAAAAAGGGAACTAATAGTGATTTAATTAGACCAAAGTTTGCGATTATGAATCCAGAACTGACTTATACGATTCCTAACTATCACGCTTTTGCTGGTGTGGTTGATATGATGAGTCATATCTTTGAAAGATATTTAACCAATACTCCTGATGTTGACTTAACTGACTTAATGCAAGAAGCGGTCTTAATTTCAATTATGGATAATGCCAAAAGATTGTTAAAAGATCCGCGCGACTATAACGCAAGAGCTCATATTATGTGGGCTGGAACTATTGCTCATAATGGTATTTTAGGAGTTGGTAGAACTACCGACTGGGCCAGCCACGGCTTAGAGCATGAACTATCAGCTTTATATGATGTTAGCCATGGCGCGGGACTGGCGGTAATTTTCCCTCATTATATGTTATATACACTAGATCATGATGTTGATAGATATTACAGGCTTGCTGTAAATGTGATGAAAGTTAAGCCAAACGTAAGCGATAAAAGAAATGTAGCTATCAAAGGAATTAGAAAGCTTCAAGCGTTTTATAAAAGCTTAGGCATGCCATTAACCTTTGATGATATTGGTGCTAAAAAAGTAGATATTCCTAAATTAGTTAAGCAATTAGAAATTAATCGCGGCAGTATTTTTGGTGGATTTATTGATCTTACAATGGATGATGCACGTAAGATTTATGAATCGTGTTTATAAATATCTTTTTTTAAATAATAGTGATTTTTTAATAATATACTACTAGCAAAATCAAATATATTTATCGCCGCCTTTTTATAGGCGGCTTGTTATTTAAATAAAGTTAATTTAACATAAATGCTTATTAAAGCCAATACATGATATAATTAAAACGTAAATGACATAAAAAGTATTTAGGAGGAATATATATGAAGAAAAATGAAATATTATCAATTGTTACAATTGGATTATCGGCAATACTATATTTTGTTTATAATCTAATTAATTTAATTCAAAGTAAAGAATTCAACTTGTGGACTAATGTAGGAGCCGCATTTTATACCATTTTATTAGTAGTTGCTTTAGCATATGCAGTAATGGAAAAGAAAAATTTAGCAGGTTTAGCAGTCACTATGTTAAAAATTACGATACCTTACGGAACTAAATTTTTAAACCCACTACTAACCAGGGGATTAGTTGAATTTGATGTGGCAGCTGATTATTTTTATTTAATTTTCGCTATTTTAGCGGTTGTATCAATTGTTGCGTTAATTTTAGAAGCGAATAACACTCAATTTGTTGGAACTAAATATAATTTCAAAACTTTCTTAGGACCATTATTAGTATTATCATTTTTATTACTATTTAACAGAGGTAAATCACCGGCAGAAACTGCTATAATTTCTTCATTAGCTGAAGTTATTTCATTATTACTATTAGCGGTAATGACAGCCGAATTCTTATTCTTAAGCGTCTTTATTTCAGTACCATTTGATTTTGTTCAATTAGTAGTAAATGATGAAGTTCAAACCCTTGACTATGTATATTTAGTTGTAGGAGTTGGATTACTTTTATACGGAGTATATGCACTAATTGCACATATTAAACATGCACAGCACGAAGAACACGAACAACTAGTTCACTAATTTTAAAATTTATATTAATCATGGCACTTTATCCGTAGTGGATAGAGTGCCATTTTATTTAATACAATTACTCATGATATAATAAATATGGTGATTTGATGGCTTTTGATGGATATTTTATTTCAAAATTAATTGACGAAATAAAACCTAAAATCTTAAATAAAAGAATTGATAAAGTCTTTCAAGATGAGAACTATTTGCAGTTGAAACTGCAAAGACAGTATCTCACTTTTACCATTGGTGGACAAATGGGTATGTTTTATTTGTCTGATGATTCTATTAATAATTTAGATTATGAGTTTGCTAAAGTATTAAGAAAAAACTTGTTAGGTTATAGGCTAAGATCAATTAATCAAGTATCTTTAGATAGAATCGTGATTTTTGAGTTTGAAGGAATCGATTTAATTAAAGGTCCAATTAAGAAAAAACTAATTCTAGAAGCTTACGGCCGAAACTTTAATTTAATCTTAACTGAAGCTAATGATATTATCATTTCGGCTTATAGGTTGATTCATAATTTAGAAAATAAAACAATTCTTCCAAATGTTAAATATGAAATCGATGAATCAAATAAATTGTTATTGGAAAACAATTCAACTTTACATCTAGATTATGAAGAAATTAAAAATAAGTATTTAGGAGTTTCACCATTACTTGGGAAATATTTACAAAGCAAACACATTAATTTAGAAGAGACTAAAGTTACTCCAGTAAAAAACTTAGATAATAATCAATTTTATTGGTTTAACTTATTTGATACTGAAAATGTTAAATTCTATGAAACTTTGTCAAGTTTGATCGGTGATTTAAAAGTATCAAAAAAAGTCAATAAAAAACCATATGAAAGATTTATTAAAAACGAAGCGATTAAACTTCAAAATAAATTAATTAAATTAGCTGATGATTTAAAAAAACATGAATCTAACATATTACTTAAAGATATTGCTGACAGAATTTATTCTTCAGCACTAGATTTGAATACTAAAGCGTCTAATTTCGAAGGAGTAACATTAGATGTTAACTTAACGTTAAATGAAAATGCTCAAAAGTTTTATTTCCAATATAAAAAAGCTAAATCCGGGTTAGACTATGCGCAAAATGAAATTGAAAAAGCTAATTTAAGATTAGAAGTTTTTGATGATTTAAAAGAGACGTTAGAATACTTAGATAGTGAAGAAGAATTAAAAGATTTTGCTGAAGCATTAACCGATTATGGTTATAAACTAAAGACTTTTAAAAGAAAAAGGAAAGATGAACCAAACATTACGAAAGTTGATTATTTAGGATCAACTATTTTAATTGGTAAAAATAGTAAGCAAAACGAGTATATTTTTTCAAAACTTGCTAAAAATGACGATATGTGGCTACACGTTAAAGCGGGAACTGGAGCCCACGTAATTATTAAAGGTGAACACACACCTAAAATAATAGAAAAAGCTGCACAGTATGCAGCTTTCTACTCAAGTTATAAACATTCAAGTAATATTCCAGTAGATTATACCTTAGTTAGGTATGTAACTAAAGTTAGAAAATCTGAAACATTTAAAACGACTTATACTAACTATAAAACAATTTATATTAACGAAGTTAGTATAGAAATATTAACTAACCATTAAATCAAATTCAGTTAGCATAAATTCTTGTTCGCGTTTTCTAAAATCTAGGACTGATAACATCGTAATAATCGAGATTCTACCAATAAACATGACTACAATTAATACTAATTTGGTAAATGTTCCAGCCATCTCAGTTAAACCATTAGTGTAGCCAACGGTACCAAACGCAGAAACAACTTCAAAGGTGGCAAAAAACGGAGTTACATCTTCAACCAGAGTAATTAATAATACGGAGATAAAGATTAAAATTAGCGCCGCAATTAAAGCGACCATCGCTTTAAAGACGGTGTTTTCTTTATACGCTCGTTTACCAATTTTAGTTTGAGCCCGATTAAGGCTAAATTTAGTAATTCCAGCAAATACTAAGATTGCGGTGGTAATTCTAATTCCGCCTCCGGCTGAGTTAGGGCTGGCGCCAATAAACATTAACAGAGTAATAAAGACTTGTGTTGCTGGTTTAATTACAAATGCAGCTTCTCCAGTACCTACTTCAGCCATACCATATCTAAAGATGTCAAAGCCAGCACTTCGAGCTGAAATTGAGGTGAAAAATGAAGCGGTTATTCCTTTGATGAATGAATAGTTAGTAAGCATTTCTCCGCCTTTAAACTCCATCAAATAAAAGATAATTCCACCAACGATCCACAATCCTAAGTGAGTGAAAAATAATAATTTAGTAACATACGAAAACTTAAATTCTTGCTTTTTAATTTTAGCCTTAATCCAATCAATAGTTTCACTAATTGGAATAAAGCCTACACCACCAATAAAAATAAGAAACATTGATATATAGATAATAATGTAATGACCATAATCAAGGAAGTTGGCATATATTGCTTCGCCTTTAAAAATATCAAAGCCAGCATTCATAAATAAAGCTGTAACTAAAAACATCGCTTCTAATATGGATTCGCCAACCGTTAAAACTCCAACGGCATCACTATAATAAAAGTATACCGACATAAAAGCTGCAGCCACGGTTTGAATTGAAAGCATGACAATAAAGACGTGTTTAACATTTCTAATAATGCCTTTGATAGAAAAAACGTTTTGTTCGGCGGCTAACATTGCCCGTTCACTAATCCCAATTTTACGACCACTGATAATCCAAAAGTTAGCAATTAGCATATAAATACCCATTCCACCGATTTGCATAATTAACATAATGATTATTTTTCCAACAATGGTAAATGATTCAGATAAGTTGACTGGAGTAAGTCCAGTAGTAGACATCGCAGAAACAGAAATAAATAAACTATCTAGAAAACTAACTGGTACTTTTTGAGAAAAAGGTAACCATAATAATAGCCCTCCAAATAGACCAAATAAAAAGTATATGGTAAAAAATGTTCTTGGATAGTTTTTAAAAAATATGTCTTTAATTTTAATTAACCTAGATTTCATAATTATTTCCTTATCACATTGATAATTAATTTTATCATAAAATTACATAATTTTATAATAAAGCATACTATTTGTATTTTTTCTAATTATCAATTATAATATTAATAGATATAAATTTTATAAATAAAGGAGAAATAAAACTATGAAATACGTATTACCAAAATTAGATTATGCATATGATGCATTAGAACCATTTATTGATGCAAGAACGATGGAACTGCATCATTCAAAACACCATCAAACTTATGTTAACAACTTTGTTGCCGCTATTGAAAAACATCCGGAACTAAAAGTACCACTAGAAGAAATGTTAACTGATCCAACCTTAATTCCTGAAGATATTCGCCAAGCTGTAATTAATAATGGTGGTGGACACTACAACCACTCATTATTTTGGACTTTACTAAAAGTTAATCATGGACAAACACCAAAAGGTGAATTATTAGCAGCAATTAACCGTGATTTTGGTTCATTTGATGAATTTAAAGTTAAATTTGAAAATGCAGCTAAAGGTCAATTTGGTAGTGGTTGGGCTTGGTTAATTTTAAACAAAGAAGGCAAATTACAAGTTTTAGGTACTGGTAACCAAAACACGCCATTACATTTAGGACGTCCATTATTATTAATTGATGTGTGGGAACATGCTTACTACTTACAGTACCAAAACCGCAGACCAGATTATGTATCAGCATTCTGGCATGTTATTAACTGGGATAAAGTAGAAGAACTATTTAAAAAAGCTAAATAAAAGTTATGCGTAAATAAAGACTGATTCGCTTTGAATCGGTCTTTTTGTTATATGCATAACATTATTTTCTAAATTAAATTGTAATTACAACAACTGTTATAGTTAATCATAAAGGAAAAATAAAAGTATGTTATAATTACTTCGAAACAGGAGGTATTTATGAAAGCAGTAAAACAAGACATTATCCGAGTAGTAATTTCTTTATTATTGATTATTACCGGAATTTTACTTGAACATTTCGCAACCGAAATACAAAACTGGATCTTAATAGTTGTTTACGGATTAGCATTTCTAATCGGTGGATATAAAAAAGCTAAAGATGGAATTTTAGAAACCATTGAAAATAAAGCGTTAAATGTTGAAATATTAATGATTTTAGCGGCTATTGGAGCTTTGATATTAGGAGACTATAAAGAAGGCGCTATTTTAATTTTTATTTTTGCAGTAGCAGGAATCTTAGAAGAATATGCAACTTTAAAAAGTGAGAAAACTTTAACTGAACTATTAACTTTAGCACCAGATAAAGCAACCATCGTAACTGATAATGGTGAAAAAGAAGTACTGGTTAAAGATTTAAAATTAGATGATGTAGTTATGGTTCGTGTTGGAGAAGGAGTTCCAGTTGACGGGGTCATTGTTAAAGGAGAAACTTCTTTAGATGAATCAATGATTACTGGTGAATTTAGACCGGTGGATAAAATGGTAGGCGATGAAGTTTTTGCCGGAACCATTAACCAAGTTGGAATGATTTTAGTTAAAGTGACTAAGGACGCTAGCGAAACGGTTGTTAATAAAATAGTTCAATTCGTTAAAGACGCGCAAGAAAGTAAAACTAAGCAAGAAGGGTTCTTAGAACGTTTTGAAAAATGGTATGTTTATGTAGTAATTGGACTTGCTGTTATTTTAATGTTAGTACCATTATTAAATAATTTTGGATTAAATGTTTGGGACTGGAAAACGGCATTTCAACGCGGAATAGTTGTATTAGTTGTGGGGAGCCCATGTGCCTTAGTGGCATCAATTACTCCAGCAGTTCTTGCTAGTTTATCTAATGCTGCTAAACAAGGAATTTTAATTAAAGGTGGGCCAACATTAGAAAGAATTAAAGATGTTAATACAGTGGTTTTTGACAAAACCGGAACGATGACCGAAGGTAAACCTTATGTGGAAACTTTCACGACTTATGGTGTTGATGAAGATTATTTTTTACAAAATTTAGTTTCAATTGAGAAACATTCGGCACATCCACTAGCGATAAGTATTACTAATCATTTTTCAGATATAGAGACAATTGAACTAGAAACTAAAGAAGTTCCGGGAATTGGAGTCGAAGGTATAATTAACGGAGAGCGATGGTTAGTCGGTCGCTTTGAAATTGAAATGTGTAAAAAATGTCGTGCCGATATCAATGAGTATCGTAATAAAGGATATACCTTAGTAAGTGTAGCTAAAGATGATTTCATGGTTGGTCTAGTAATTTTAAAAGACAAAGTAAGAGATAATGCCAAACTTGTTATTGAGCACTTACATGAAAATAATTTAGAAGTAGTTATGTTGACGGGTGATAATTACCAAGCAGCCCAAAATCTCGCAACTGAATTAGGAATAAAACATTTTAGAGCGGGGTGTTTACCGATGGGTAAAGTTACCCAAGTTGAAAACTTAAAGGCTGAAGGTAGAAACGTTTTAATGATTGGTGATGGAATTAATGATGCTCCAGCATTAGCGACTGCTGATGTTGGTGTCGCCATGGGTAGTGCTACAGACGTTTCACTTGAAACGGCTGATATGGTATTTATGCACAATGATTTAGAAAATGTTATTCAAGTTAGAAAACTATCGAAACGATTAAGAAATATCATTATTCAAAATGTAGTCTTTTCGATTTTAGTAATTGCATTATTATTAGTCTTTAATATTTTTGGTTGGGTAATGATTACTGTCGGGGTTATTGCCCATGAAGGATCAACGATATTAGTTATATTAAACAGTTTGAGATTGCTACTATCAAGGAAATAATATAAAAAAAAGGGCCATTTGATTTTGGCCCTTATTTTTTTAATCTAGTGGTTTAGTTTCAATTACTGCGTAATCGCCATCTTCACGACGATAGACAACATTAGTTCTACCAGTATCTTTATCTAAGAAGATGTAAAAGTCGTGATCAGTTAATTCCATCGCTTGAATCGCATCTTCAGTTGACATTGGTCTTAACTCTATTTTTTTATTTTTCACCAGTTGAGAAGCTAATACTTCCTTTTCTAATGATTCAACATCTAATTCTTGATGAGTAAACTCTCCGAATTTAGTTTTGTCGAGATGGTTTTGTAGTTTTTCACGATGACGATGAATTTGTCTAACTAGGCGATCGATTGATTTATCGATGGCCGCATAAATATCAAATTCAGGTGTCTCCGCTCTTAAGACTAATTCCTTAGCGAAGACTGTAATTTCTACTTTATGATGATCTTTATATACTTTACATAGTACACGAACATCATTAATGTTTTCTTCGCCAAGTAATCGAATTACTTTAGCCATCCTCTTTTCTGCGTAATCAGTGATTGATTGACTAGGGACGAATTCGCCTTTACCTAATACTTCAAAGTTCATAACGCTACCTCCTTAATTGATTGTTATGATTAATAGGTCACCTATATTAAAGGTGTCTAGTAAGTTGTAAATTTCTTCGGTGAATGAATCAAAATATAGCATTGGCAACTTTTTAAATAAAGCGATTTTAAAAAACTTTTCTAATAAAAACATATCGATTTGTGGTTCAGCAGAAATCAATTTAGGTTTTAAATAGTAGTGGTGAATAAGACCACCATTAATAGGGATCACTTCATAGTAGAAGTTATAAATTGATTTCCGTTCACACCGATTACAAAGCGCTTTATATTCAGTTTTAAAAATATTTTTAAAGGTTTTTTTAATAATTATTGGTTCACTACATTTTAAACATTTCACTAATATCACCTATTTGATAATAGGATGATAATGATTTAATTACTTTTTATATTCTTCAATAATCTTATCGATTAAATGTGCTGGAACTTGTTCATAACGTAAGAATTCTCTTGTAAATGTTCCAGAACCTTGAGTCATTGCTTTTAAGTCAATGGCATATGAAACAATTTCTGCCTCAGGAATTTCAGTATGAATAATTTGTTCACCATGGCCTTGATCCATTCCAAGTACGCGACCGCGACGTTTGTTAACATCTCCCATTACGTCTCCAACAAATTGGTCTTTTACGGTAATACTTACTGACGTAATTGGTTCTAAAATTGTCGCGCCCGCACCTTTAGCAACAGCATCTTTAAATGCTAATGCAGCAGCTAATTTAAATGAGATTTCGTTAGAGTCTACTGAGTGATATGATCCATCATATAAAGTAGCCTTAACTTGAACTACAGGGAATCCCGCTAAAGGTCCACGTTCAAATGTTTCTTGTAATCCTTTTTCAACAGCAGGGTGATAGTTTTTTGGAACTGATCCGCCAAAGATTTCTTCGTGGAACTCAAAAATTTGTTCACTTGGTTCAAATCTGATGAAGACGTGACCGTATTGTCCGGCACCACCAGATTGTTTTTTGTGTTTTCCTTCAGCTTCAACTTTTCTAGTGATAGTTTCACGGTAAACAATTTTTTGATCTTCGATTTCAACGTCAACTTTAAACATTGATTTCATTTTATCTAAAATATAACCTAAGTGTGTCATACCTTGACCACCAACTAGAAGTTGTGATGTTTCTTTATTTCTTCTAATTTCAAATGTTGGGTCTTCAAGATTTAATCTTTGAAGAGCTCCAGAAATCTTATCTTCATCTTGTCTATTTTTTGGAACTATTGCTACATAAATAACAGGAGTAACAATCGGTACGGGTTCAAATAAAACTTGATTTCTAGGGTCACTTAAAGTATCACCAGTAAATAAATCTAATTTATTAACGGCAACTATATCTCCAGCATGAACCATATCAACCGAAATTTGAGTTTTACCTCTTAGGGCAAATAATGCTCCAACTTTCTTTGATTCTCCGCGATTAGTTACAGTTATATCTTGACCAGAAGTTAAAGTACCTGAATTAACTTTAAGATAGTTGATAACCCCTAAAAATGGATCTACTGATGATTTAAAAACATATGCTGAAAATGGATCTTTATCGTTAGTGTTTCTTACAACTTCAGCGTTAGTTCTAGGATCTTTACCTTTTAGTGGCTTTAATGAATCTGGACTAGGAAGATAGTTAATCATCATATCTAGTAAAGTTTGAATCCCGATATCTTTAGCGGCGCTACCAATCATTATTGGGGCTAATTCACCATTAATCATCGCATTTTTCAAACCATGAGCTATTTGTTCTTGTGAAATTTCTTCACCAGAGAAGTATAATTCTAATAATTCTTCACTTGTTGAAGCAACAGCTTCTAAAATTTCAGTATTCAACTCTTCAGCACGTGCTTTATTATCAGCATATACCTCGACTTCTTTTCTACCACTGGCATCAAATACGTAGCCTTTTAAATCGACAACGTCAACATAACCTTCAAATTTATCTTCTTTACCAATAGGGATTGCAAAAGGAACCGCCTCTTTACCTAATTTATCTTCGATATCTTTTAATACGTTATCGAAATTAACATTTTCTTTATCCATTTTATTGATAAAGATAACTGTTGGAATTTTTTTCTTACGAACTTCCTTCCATACTCTTTCAGTTCCCACTTGAACACCACTAGTGGCATCAACTAAAATTACGGCACCTTTAACGACAGATAATGCTTGATTTAGTTCACCTACAAACTCATCATTACCAGGAGTATCTAAAAAATTAAGCTTATAACCATTATATTCCACTGGAATGATTGAGGTTGACAAGCTTGATAATCTTTGTTGCTCCTCTGGTAAGAAGTCAGAAACAGTGTTCTTTTTGTCTACTTCACCTTTTTTGCTAATGTTTTTGGCAACATATAGCATTGACTCTGTAAGTGTTGTCTTACCAGAACCTTGATGTCCAATAATGACAATATTACGGATTTCTTTTGATTGATAATCTTTCATGTAACAATTTGCATACTTATTTCTAATGTGAAAATATTAAGTATGCTCTCCTTTCTAATATTTATTTTTAAAACGCTAAAAGCGTTTCCACTTTATATATAAATTATAGCATAAACTAATAGTTTATAGAAGTAATTATCTATCTCAATTTGAAGTAATTTGATAATTTGTTAAAATTTTTAATATTTGAACTAAAAAAAAG
>JAAYXR010000010.1 GCA_012515785.1 Acholeplasmataceae bacterium
AATATGATCATACATATGAACCAGGAGATTATTACTTTATCTTCTATCCAAATATTGAAATTACTTCAAGTAATCCCAAATTCACTTTACCGGGCTTAGATAATACTACTGGTGGCCCAAGTGGGGGCCTGATGCAATCATTAAATATTTATGTAAGTTTACTAAAACTAAACTTTGGAGATTTGAAAATTGCAGGTACTGGCACGATAAATCTTGATGGTTCGGTGGGAGCAATTGGTGGTGCGGTGCAAAAAATACACACCGCAAATCGAGCTAAAGTTGATATATATTTTATCGCTTTAGAAAACCACGCAGAGGTTATTAGTATTAACAAAAATCTTGAATATTATCCTGTTAAAAATTTTGCAGAAGCTGTGGAAATTTTAAGACAAAAAACAATTGATTAAAAAAACATAAAATTTTGTAAGTTTATATTTACTAAACATAGAGGAGAAATTATATGATTATCGGATTAATTATCATCGCTGTTATAATCGGACTTGATCAAGGGCTAAAGTATTTAGCTAAGTTTTTACTTGAGTCAAAACCGGAAACTGTAACTTGGATTCCATATGTCCTTGAATTTAAGTACGTTGAAAATAGCGGTGCAGCTTGGGGAATGCTACAAGGTAAACAAATATTTTTCTTTATAATCACGATTATTGCGTTAGTTATTTTTGGTTATTTATTTACTAAAAGCGATTTTAAAAAGAAGAAAGTTTATTCAATATCAATCGCCTTATTAATTGCTGGAACGCTTGGTAATGCGCTTGATAGATTATTTTTAAGTTATGTGATTGACTTTATTCATGTACCATTTTTAACCTATATTTTAAAAATAGTCGGACTTTCAAACTTTTATTTTAATATCGCTGACTTAGCCTTAACCGTCGGGGTAGTTTTAGTGATGGTTGATTTATTCTTTTTTGAATCAAAAAGAGAAAAATTAGCTAGCAAAACCGAAGAGGTCATAATATCAAATGAAACAGTGGAAGATCAAAAACGAGATTCAGACGAGAATTGATAAATTCTTACAAGAAAAAACCAAATATTCTCGCAATCAAATCCAGCAATTAATTAAATCTGGTGACGTTTTAGTTAACGACACTGTAGTTAAACCAAGCTATCTATTAAAAGATAGCGATTTTGTGATATTAAAAGATCCAGTTATTTTAGAAAAAGAAGAACTAAAACCTGTTGATTTAAATTTAGATGTTATTTATGAAGATAAATATTTTGCCGTGATTAATAAGCCAAAAGGCTTAGTAGTTCACCCAAGTGATACTTACGAAGGAACAACTCTTGTAAGTGGCTTATTACACGAATTTGACTCATTATCTAATAAAGATGAGCCGTTCCGTCAAGGAATAGTTCACAGGCTAGATAAAGACACATCGGGTTTATTAATTATTGGTAAAGATGAAGAGGCTCATCAAAAACTTAAATTAATGTTTCAACGTCGGCAAATAAAAAAATACTATTTAGCGATTGTTTATTATGAGTTTAAGGAAGAATACGGAATCATTGAAAAACCGATTATTAGGCATAAAAAACATCGTCAAATGATGACAACCGCCGAAACCGGAAGAAATGCGATTACTAAATATGAAGTTTTAGCCCAAAATAATGGTTTTGCATACTTAAAATTAGACTTAATTACTGGTAGAACTCATCAAATTAGAGTTCATTTAAAATCAATTAATCATCCTATCTTAGGTGATCCAATTTATGGGCCTAAGAAAGTATATGGTAATACGGGCCCGTATTTACACGCATATAGTTTAGAATTTAACCACCCAATAACAAAAGAAAAGCTCAACTTTGAAGTTGAGCCACCAAAAGAGTTTAAATTAGAACTAATTAAACGTTCTCTAGCAGTCTAGTTACGTTTTTATAATTTAGTTTAGCGTATTGTTTTAAGGTGTTAATTCCGTGAGAAGTAATAATTTGTTCTAAAACTTCATCAACTTTAGGACCGGCACCCTTAGGAATTGTTACGTTTAATTCGCGGCGATATTTGATAAGAGCGACAATAAAAGCGTATCTAGCAATAATTGCGGCTGCGGCCACGCTATAGTGAACATTTTCCGCTCTTTCATGGAAATTAATATCGCTATAGACAATTTCTTCATCGCGTAAGTAATTAAAATAATTACTTTCGGTGCAAAATTTATCTAAGATTACCGGAACTGGTAATTCATATTTCATACTAGTTTTTAAAATAGCTTTATTATGGAGTAGAGCTTTAATCTTATTTAGATTAAATCCAGGTTTTCTTGAAACTTCATTATATTTAGCCGGATGCAAGATCATTAGTGAATGAATTAATCTTTCTGCTAAAACAGGTCCTAATTTAATAATTTCACGATCAGTCATTTTCTTAGAATCTCTAATGTTTAGTGATTCTAAAAATGGGATATCATCCA
>JAAYXR010000066.1 GCA_012515785.1 Acholeplasmataceae bacterium
ATTTAACACTTTCTAAAACCGATAAAAGTGAATACTTAAAAGTTTTACGTGACTTTGGTTACGGTTTTGATCATGTTTCTTATTACTTAGATGAAGTCATCACTAATGAACAAATTAAAACTAAAACGGAGTTAATTGGAATTGTTCCCAACATCGAAATTATTAGATTGTGGTATTTAAAATACGATTTAATCAATATCAAACTATTGTTAAAAAATCATTTGTTTTCTAAAAGTAATGATTTAACTTTTGATAAACAAGCTGTAATTCCCATTCATGAATTAAAAGAAGGAATTATTAATAATGAATTTTCTAAAGTAAGTGAACAAAATACTGAACTTTTAAGATCGCTAAGGGAAGTATTTGAGTTAAAAGATCTAACTAGTGAACAATTAAGTAATCAAGTTGACGCGGTAGTTTACGCTTATATTTTAAAAGAGGCTAAAAAATATCGTGAAGAGGCATTAGTTACATATTTAGAAAACTTAATTGACGCTAACAATTTAATTACTTTATATCGCGCACAAAAAATTAATTTCACACTTGATAATTTTAAGCGTCATTTAGTTTCAGGCGGTAAAGTAGATTTAGATGTTTTTGAAAACATTTATAATTTGCGTTATGATGAACAAATTGAAGAGTTGAAACTTCATTACCATGAAGAAGTGATTAACGTAATTCGCGGTTTTAATGAAAAAGAAGATTTATCATTACTTGACCAAACCTTAAAACAAGCTCTAATTAATAGTATTAATAATTATAAATACGATACTTTTTCAAGTGGTCCACTAATTTACTACTTATTAGCGAAAGAGTATGAAATAAATAATGTTAGACTACTTTATTTCGATAAAGAAGTTGAAGTAGCTAACTTACTTAAATATTAGGAGGGGATAATATGCAAATAGAAATTGCCTGTATTGGTGAACGTGAAGATATTATATTATTCCAAGGAATTGGCATTACCACCTTCGTTTTAAAAGATAGAGTTGATGTCAATCAAAAAATTGACGAATTAGCTACTTCTGGCACCAAAATAATTTTAGTTAGTGATATCTTTAATGAAGCGATAGCTGAAACATTAGAAAGATATGAAACTAAACCATATCCAATTATTCTTTCACTGCCACTAAGTGGGGTTCAAAGTGAAAAAGGATTAGAAAAAATTAGAAAAGATGTCGAACGAGCCATCGGAATTAACATCTTTTAGGAGTGATAAACATGAAAAAAGAAAGAAAACACGGAATTATTACTAAAGTATCAGGTCCATTAATTGTCGCTAAAGGGATGCAAGATGTTCAAGTATATGACGTTGTCCACGTTAGTGATAAACACTTAATTGGTGAAGTCATTGAACTTCGTGATGACTTAGCTTCAATTCAAGTATATGAAGAGACGGCTGGAATTGGACCAGGTGAACCAGTCTATTTTACTAATTTACCACTTTCAGCGGAATTAGGACCAGGATTAATTGAAGGAATCTTTGATGGGATTCAACGTCCACTTGATCATATTTATGAAATTGCTGGTAATACCATTCCATTAGGAATTGATGTTCCTAAATTAAATAGGGAAAAAATCTGGCACTTCATTCCTTCAATGAAAGTTGGCGACAAAGTTGTTGGTGGCGATATCATTGGCACGGTCGAAGAAACTAAAGTAGTCAATCATAAAATTATGGTTCCACCAAACATTTCTGGTGAAATTGTTAAGATTAACGAATTAAAAGGAAAAATAACTGAAACCGTCTGTGAAGTTAAAGATAAAAGCGGAAATATTATTAAACTTAATATGATTCAATATTGGCCAGTGAGAAAGCGTCGTCCTTATGCGGAAAAGATTGCCCCAAATCAACCAATGGTTACAGGTCAAAGAGTAATTGATACCTTATTTCCAATTGCGATGGGCGGGATTGCTGCAATTCCAGGACCATTCGGATCAGGGAAAACGGTGGTTCAACACCAACTTGCTAAATGGGCTGATGCCGATATTATCGTTTATGTTGGTTGTGGGGAACGTGGTAATGAAATGACTGACGTCTTAATGGAGTTTCCAAGATTAGTTGACCCAAAGACTGGTGAGTCATTAATGAATCGTACAGTATTGATTGCCAACACTTCAAACATGCCAGTTGCGGCCCGTGAAGCCTCAATTTATACCGGAATTACAATTGCTGAATATTTTAGAGATATGGGATATAAAGTTGCGATTATGGCGGACTCAACTTCGCGTTGGGCTGAAGCTCTTCGTGAAATGTCAGGAAGATTAGAAGAGATGCCTGGTGAAGAAGGATATCCAGCGTATCTATCATCACGCTTAGCGGAATTCTATGAGCGTGCTGGTTACGTAAAAACGATTGGTAATAAACCACGTGAAGGTGCCGTTACGGCAATTGGTGCGGTATCACCTCCAGGTGGAGATACCTCAGAGCCAGTTTCACAAGCAACCTTAAGAATCGTTAAAGTCTTCTGGGGCTTATCAGCATCACTAGCTTATGCACGTCACTTCCCAGCGATTGACTGGATTAGAAGTTATTCATTATATCAAGATGTTTTAAATGACCATTTTGATAAGCATGTTAAATCTGATTGGTCATATCAAGTAAGAAGAACGATGAATCTTTTACAAGAAGAAGCATCACTTCAAGAAATTGTTAGACTAGTTGGTATGGACTCACTAGATTATAATGATCGATTAAAATTAAATGCGGCAGCGATGATTAGAGAAGATTTCCTGCATCAAAACGCATTTGACAAAGTGGATACTTATACGTCGCTTGATAAACAATATTTAATTTTAAATATTATCTTTGAATGGTATGAAAAAGCCTTACAAGCGATAACGAAATATGTAAGATATGAACGAATTGTTAATATGCCAGTATTAGAAGAAATTGGCAGATTAAAATATGTTCAAGAAGTTGAATTCGAAGCGGCTTATCAAGACGTAAGAAATCGAATGAATGAACAATTTGATAAGTTAGGAGAGTGATTAAATGGCTATTAAAGAATATAAAACAATTAAAGAAGTTGTTGGTCCTTTAATGTTAGTTGATCACGTCAGCGATGTTAAATACGATGAATTAGTTCGGATTAAACAAGCTAACGGTGAAAT
>JAAYXR010000067.1 GCA_012515785.1 Acholeplasmataceae bacterium
CAAGTTAGAATTGAACTGACTCCCAAAAGTTGGAGATAAGGTATAATAATCATACCTAATCTTAAACAAAGGAGTCTTTTTTTATGAGATTAACATTAGAAGAAAAACTAAAGATGTGTGAGGAACATGTTTTAAACAAAAAATCTCTATCGCATATTTCAGAAGATAACGGAAATTATGATATAGGAAATTTAAAGTATTTAATAAATCTTTATAAGAAATTTGAGAAAGATGTTTTTTAAATCGGGAAGATAAAATATATTATAGAGATACAAAACTATTAGCGATTTCAAGAGTATTAAAAAATGGAGAATCAATAAGAAGTGTTTCTTTAGATTTAGGTTTATTAGATCCAACTATACTAGGCGGATGGTTAAAGATTTATAGAGCTAAAGGAGAAGCAGGAATAGAAGATACTTACCCTAGAAAGAATTATGTTTTAAAAGATGAAAGAGCAAAAATAATAGTTGATAAAAAACTTATTGAAGAAAACCAAAGATTAAGAGCGGAGATAGAGTATTTAAAAAAATCTCAATCCTTAACCCAAAAACTAGAAGGTGTAACAAATAAAGAAAAAGCTTTAATTGTTACTGAGTTAAGGAAAGAGTTTAAATTAGAAATCCTTCTAGAAATAACAGGAATATCAAGTTCAGTATATTATTATCATTTATCAGAGTCTAAAAAAGATAAACCAGATAAATATGAAGAGATTAAAAAAGTGATAGATTATCTTTATAAAGACAAACATAAGAAAAGAATGGGCTACCAAAGAATTCATATAGAACTTATAAAGTTAGGCTATCATATTGGCAAAAACAAAGTAAACGATATAATGAGGGAAAAGGGATATCTTAAGATTAAAAAAAGAAACTGGCGCAAATATAATTCATATGAAGGTGATATGGGAGGAGTAAAAGTTAATGAAATGAGTCAAAATTTCAAAACATCTTTTCCATATGAAAAAGCAGGTACAGATATAAGTGTGTTTCCTTTGGATGAAGAGTCAGTTTATCTATCGCCAATTATTGATTTTGATTCACGTGAAGTACTAGCTTATAAGGCAGGAAAAGACGTGAAAATGGATAAAATAATGTTAATGTTAGATGACCTTGAAAAGATACATGGAAATAAAATAAAAGGGATGATGATCCAATCTGATCAAGGAGTGCAATATCAAAACTCTAGGTATAGATAACGTTTAGAAAAGTTAGGAATTATTCAATCAATGAGTAGAAAATGGAACTGTTTAGACAATAGTCCTACTGAAACTTTTTTTGGAAGAATGAAAGAAGAAATGTGGTATGGCCATGAATACAAATATAAAAATGCTGATGATTTACTAGCAGCAATTGATGAGTATATAAATTACTATAATACAACAAGAATAGTGTCTAAATTAAAAATGAGTCCTGTTGATTATAGACATAAAATAATAAATGAATTATAATAGGTGTGGATTAATTGATTTTATCTCCAACTTAATAGAGTCGATTCAATCTTATATTGGTTGTAAAACTATCAAAAATACACAGAAATTAGCCCTTTATGGGCTTTTTTTTGTTTGAATAGGAAATCGTAATTAAAATCTTAAAAATGGTAACAAGAAAAAATCTCAGGAAAGAGACTAAAACAGATAACGATCAAAAACTTATTTCAAAACATTTAAAGTTAACTTGTTATAGATATCTTTAGGAATAAGATGTTGCAGGCCACAATTGGGACACCAGTCAAGCGGGAAAGGCGTGGTAAAATCTTCCATATCAAGTGCGTAATCACCAAAGTGGGTACGCAATTCATGATGACAGTTTAAACATTTCATATCGACATAAACATTGAGATTAGGCACTTTTTTAAAAGCGTTAAAAGACATAGGATTCATCACATCACACATGGGATGTGATAAATATTCTTGATAAGCGGATTTAAGCTCATCTTCAGAAAGCTTAACAGTAACAGTAGAAAAGAATTTAGGCATCAGATATGTACTCCTTATTATGATTTAGATATGAATGTTTAAGATTTAAAACCATCTTTGAACCACAATAACAAATGAGTGGATCAAACTTAAAGGTCTTTAATAATAGTATACGCCATTTGAGACGAGATTGAGCAATATGAATAGAAATAGCAGACACCATTTTGACTTTATGTGCAGATCTTAAGGAACGATTGGCATAGAAACCATAGTATCTCAGCTGATGAAAACGGTAATCGTGAATGTGTCTGATAAGCTTCCTAATAAAAGAAAATACAGGCTCAGTTATCTTTATCGGATGAGCGGGATCTTCATGAGGCGTATAAACCCAAGTGACTTGATGGGTTTCTTCATCAAGCGACAAGATGTTTGATTCAGCGATTGGTGGATGAGAAGCATATCTGGAAATATAATCAGCAATTTTTTTTGAAGAATAGAAGGTATTTTCTTCACTGATTTTCGGACCATTGACATAGAAACCATTTTGATATTGTTTGATTAGTTTGGTTCTGAGTTTATTAAAGTCATGATATAAAGATTTGGCAGCAAAAAGTTTTAGACATTTGGAGACGTTGGTTAAGAGTAAGTACATGAATGTTTTTCTTAAGCGTTCAAAAGGAAAGAAAAACATGGGTTTAGATTTACCGGTTTTATCAATGGTTTGTTCAGCCAATAAAACGTGTAGGTGTGGATGCAGATTTAAGGGTCTACCAGAAGTATGTAAGAAGGAAATAAAACCTAAACGCACATCGGTTTGATGATCACGTTTGGAATGTCTAATTGACATGGTTAAAGCTTGATTAACCGTTTGGAATAAGCAATCAAAGAGTTGACGACATTTCCAAAAATAAGGTCTCAT
Source organism: Acholeplasmataceae bacterium (assembly GCA_012515785.1). GTDB lineage: Bacteria > Bacillota_I > Bacilli_A > Acholeplasmatales > Acholeplasmataceae > DUQW01. Next base: position 2,835 of record JAAYXR010000067.1, read on the forward strand.
ATCAAAAGGGACAGAAAAGACAAAATGACGATGAGGTACATTTAATAGTTTCTTTTGGATTTCTATAGAGCGTTCATCACGGTATTTATGGCCACAGGAAGGACAAAAGCGAGAATGACAAGAAAGACCAGTGAGGTGATAGTTATCACAAGAGGTACATTCATAGAAGAGATAACCTTTGGATAAGTCTTTACAAGCTATCATCGCTTCAACATTTTTGATGATTGTAGGACGTAGTTTATGTTTAAATTCAGCAAAGAATGTATCCCAATAAGTTCTAAAAAGATATTGAATAGAGACGTGGGATTTAGATTGATTTCTAACGGCTTTAAGATTGGATAGTTTGATGAGTTCATTTTCATAGACGGACTTACCGTTCATCGCTGCAGCAGCCAGTAAATCTTTATATTTAGTTTTAACATAAGTATGTGTGTTCATACGTATAGGATACAAAAAAACGAGAAAAAAAGAAAGAAGCGATTTTAATCGCCCCGAGTGAAATTTATTTCACTTTTAGTTTTAATCAGGAAATTCTATTTGCGATTCACTCATATCATTTCCCAGCCAAAATAACTCTTCTAAATAGGATTAACCTTAGATTGCGTTGTCATTTAGTAAATATTTTTGAACTTATTATAATCTTCTATTACACTTAAACAACAATTATTTACCAAGAAATAGAGGCCCAACTTATGCAAACTAATATCAAGTGCTACGGTAACGGTTTGTCAACCTAACTTTTCACCTTCAGATTTTTTATCACCCTCATGTGAATCTGAAACTATGTAACCTGGTGCTTTTTTATAATCAATATTTACAAAACAATTATTTTATTATATAATTAAGGTGAAAAAGCAATGTAAAATGAAAAGTATATAGACAAATTAGGTAATAAGAAGGGCTTTACAAAATGATCAAAAAATTAATTGGTCTAATGGTAGCAATGTTAATGCTATTTTCGTTAGCAGCTTGTAATAAGTCCGAGGAGGTTAAGATGGGAAGACTTGAAAGTCTACAGGAAGCTTATAACAAGGATTTGTTAAATGAACAAGATTTGATGAGTATCGCTTATTATCATGGTTCTCTTGGTGGTGTTGCAAGGACTTTTATTCCAATACCGAAAGAACCAGAGACTTTGAGTGTGGAAATATTAAACAAAATTCGTCAAGTATTTTTTAAAACTTACGTTGAACCCAAGGTCGATAATTTTGATATTGTTACAATTGATGATGTTGAAGTTTTAATCTATTATGGAACTTATAATGGTGTAGTAGTTGTAAGAATGAAAGACAATTTTGGATTTGTAGGTGTAATAAGAAAAATCGTTATTGCTGGAATCACATTTGAGTATTCAAGTGGAAACGATATTCTTGTATGGATTGATAAATAAAACGAAATGTGATAGGAAATAAAAAATAACATGTAAATTATCTTACATGTATATATTAGGAGGTTATGTTAATGATTAAACGGCAATTACTATTTTTATGCATTCTATATATTTGTTTAGGGTTTCTTATAGGTTGCGGTTATACACAAGAAGACCAAATAAGAGAAGATTATTTAGCGCATATATATGCTCAAGGCGAAACAGAAATGACGCTTGATGACGTTACAATTCTTAATAATTATGGCACCTATAATGGTGCAGTTGTAATAAGAATGCAAAGAGGTGCATACCAAGTTATTACTACTATAAAAATAGATGGAATTGAATTTACGTTTAGTGACTCTAACACCGCATTAGTTTGGAAGGATGGTCAATTTTTTGAGTTGTCTGACGCCTATGATAATGAAGTGTTGACAAAAGACAATTTGATTTCTATTGCAAAAAAAGTTAATAAGTAAAATACAAAGTGAGAAAGGTTATATTTATGGAAAGAAATAATTTTATAAGAAAGATCTTGATATTTGTTTTATTACTTGCAATATCGTTTCTAGTGGTGGGGAAAAATCCGAAGGCATATGCATTTGTTACAGATCAAAATACAGGTAACGAAACTGATGTTATCATAACTAGAAAAGCAACAATTGATGATAATTTTACTGAGGATGCTTTGCTTATAACGTTAACTCAAGATGCAATATTTAATTTCAGGCAATATTCAACTTTAGATTTTCCTGAGATAAATCTTGTAAGTGTAACTGAAATAACCGATGAATTGTATAGTAGAGTTGAACAACAAATTAGAAATGATGCGAATGGAATTTCTAATAAGACTAATTCAGAAAGCAAGATAGATGTTGATAGTTTTAGAAGAATTTTTAAGTTGGAATTATTAGAACCTGGTAAAGAAAATGTTTTAAAGGCAATTGAACTTCTTGAAAAAAGAGATGATATACGTTCTGCTGAACCAAATTATATTGGTGAGTTCTCTACACTATCACCAAACGACCCTGCTAGTATTGATCAGTGGGCTTTGAATTATTTACAGTTACCAAATGCTTGGTATTTATCAGCAGGGTCATCAACTGTCCGTGTAGGAATTGCTGATTCAGGAATTGATAGAAATCATCCAGATTTAGTGGGTAGAATAAACGAAACATTAAGCCGTGATCACTCAGGTGGAGGGAATCCCTGGTTTACTACTAATGTGCATGGAACGCATGTTGCTGGTATTGTAGGTGCAACAGGTAATAATTCGTTAGGTATTACTGGTGTAAATTGGAATGTCGAATTAGTTTCCTTAAAGGTTGGAAATCAAGAGCCGACTGCAGCTGCTGTTGCTGCAGCTATTACTTTTGCTAATGCAAATGAAATTAGAGTGTTAAATTTGAGTTTATCCATTAATGAAACACAAGCTATCAATGATGCAATTAATGCGTTTGATGGGGTAATTGTTTGTGCAGCAGGAAATAGCACAAGTGAAACAGTTGGTTATCCAGCAAGAGTGAACAATCCTAGGATAATATCAGTAGGATCATTAGATAGCGACAATAGCCGAAGTTCTTTTTCCAATTGGGGTAAAGTTGAGATTTGGGCACCAGGAGGAAATATATTAAGTACGATACCAGAAGGTGCTACACCTACAGATTATAGAAGATATTCGGATGGTTATGCATATACCGATGGTACATCTATGGCAGCACCTCATGTTGCTGGTGTTGTGGCACTGATGCTGTCCGTTAATCCTAATCTAACACCACAACAACTACAAACAAATATAATAAACAATGCAAATACAATCACGATAACTGTACCCGACCCAGGCTTTTGGCCATGGGAATGGAATAGGACTAGAGATATTGTCGTGCAAAAACTCAATGCCTATGAAGCAGTTAAAGCTGTTGCAATATTTAACACAAGAATACTAGCCAATGACACTATTGAAATTATAGATACATTTGATAGACAACTGACTGGCATAATTGAAATTCCACCTTTCTTGAATAATAGACCAGTAAAGATCATAAGTCATTTAGCTTTCTCTAATCAAACTCAACTAACCCAAATTACAATTCCTAGTAGTGTTACTACTATTGGTAACAATGCATTTCAAAATACTAATAATGCACCCATTTACTTAGAGGGCAGAACAAGTGCACCAAATACCTTTGACATCAATTGGAACTCATCAGGGAATCCTGTTTATCTAAATGGCAATTTATGCACCCACACATCAACAACATTAATGAGTATTAACTATACACAGCATGGTCATTTATGTAATACATGTAGAACCTTTGTAAGTGAATCAAACCATAATCATAATGTAGAACATATACCACTGGGAACTGCACCATCTGGTATAGCAGTGCATTCTTCATATTGTAGGTGTGGTCACTCAGTAACAGTTCCTTGTGTGAGCAAAATCCCACATCTACCAGGAGATACGGTTATTTGTACGTATTGTGGTCAAGAATTTACTAATCCACTATTCATGATTACACTACCAAATGGCGAGTCGTTTGTTTCAAATGCACCATTTACATATGATATGTTTAAACAGTTAGCGGAACATCTTGAGATATCTAACGAATATGCAGACTTTGTTTTATCTACTAGATCAAGTACGATTGACTATGAATATGATATAAGCTTAGCTAGTATTTTACCAAGTCGAAAAGAAACATTGTATGAATGTTGTGAGTAACAGACTATTACTATTATTTTAGTAAATAAGGTAACAAACACAACTGGATTTATCAGTTAATAGTTTGATCACCATTTTCCATTGTTTACTCACCAGTACTCAATTCTACTGGATTTTTCCCGATTTGGCAATTTCATTGCAGTTTATGTTTTTTTGCCTTAAAAAGCTACTTCAGTTAAGGTAAAAAGAGACTCCAATTAACCACGATAAGTTTGATACATATGTGTCAAACTTTTTTATTTTAACAAGCTATTTGATATAAATAAAGAGGCTAAACTTTATTTTGACACACCACTTGAATATTCATGAAATTGATTGTTGATTTTTTTGTCCTGACTATAACATAAACTAATGATGGAATAAAGTTGAAGTTATAAAAAGACGTAGTTTTCTCTGTGTTAATTTGTGGTGGGTTCTTAGAGTTGAATTAGATGGGAAAGAGATAAAAAGATCAAAAGATTTATATATGTTTTTATTAGATTTTTCAAATAAAGCAACTACTATTAAGTTTGAATTTGTTGATGGGATAGCAGAATCAATGATCTTGAATATTATCTATAATGAAAAGAGCAAAGAAGCTTGGGATGATAAATAAAAACAAAAAATATGGGACATACTTATACCACAAGCACAGATAAAGTTTGCCACTGGAAAAGATTTAGTTAATATATATTTTCAGCCGGTGTCTAAAGATTATGGTAAAACAGTTATTGAATTATACACTGCGATAGGCAAATGGACACCGCACCCTAATGTAATTGGAAGAGGAATGAAATTTGTTCCTGGACTGATTAGTGCAGAAAAAGATGTCTTAATAGCTAAATATACAGTAGAAGATGGGACATACTTTAAATCAATAAATGGGCTAGCTTTTGGAGCGTATGGTTTTAGATTGTCTCAATACACTTCAAAAGATGAACTCCTCTTCACTTCCGATTACTACTACTTCCCAATACAAGATAAATAAACGGCTTAACAAAGCTATCAAGTATTAGGGGTCATAAAACTAGTCAGGGGTGCGTAAAATATTTACAAGGGTGCACTAATATTTAGTAGGGGTGCGCTATTGTATCAATATAGGTTAAGTAACCCA
>JAAYXR010000068.1 GCA_012515785.1 Acholeplasmataceae bacterium
AACGGCTTAACAAAGCTATCAAGTATTAGGGGTCATAAAACTAGTCAGGGGTGCGTAAAATATTTACAAGGGTGCACTAATATTTAGTAGGGGTGCGCTATTGTATCAATATAGGTTAAGTAACCCACTTATAAACTTGTAAAGGGACTTAGCGTCCCTTTTATTTTTATTATAATATTCTCGTAAAGGTATTGTTATTCTCGTAAAATGTGGTATAATTTGTGTGAAAGGTGGTTATTTTATGAGAATATTTGATTATTCAAAATACGAAAACTACAAATGGGATTCTGAAATATTAAAAAAAATATCTAGTATTTACAATAATAAAGGTAGATTGGAAGTTTTGCTGTTGCAAAATTCTTTAACGTTTAATAAATTAACTGAAAGTGCAAAATTTGAAAGTATTGTTGGAAGTAATACCATAGAAGGAATTATAACCACAACACATAGGTTTAAACAAATAATTAATGAAAAGAGCACTCCTAAAAATAGAAGTGAAGAAGAGATTTCGGGATATAGAGATACTTTAAATATTATTAATGAGAGTTATGAATATATAGAAATTACATCAAATTATATTTTGCAGATTCATAATATCTTGTATAAGAATGTATCAGGAAATTCTTTTGGTGGTAAGTACAAAAATGTTCAAAATTATATTAGTGCCTCAAATGAAAAGGGAGAAATGTATACTTTATTTACTCCTCTTGATCCATTTGAGACACCTAAAGCCGTAGAGGATATATGTAATGAATATAATGAAGCTATCAAAAAAGGTATTACTAACCCTCTAATCCTTACTTTTATTTTTATTCAAGATTTTTTATCTATACACCCATTTAATGACGGAAATGGGAGAACAAGTAGACTTTTAACCAATCTATTTTTATATAAACTGGGATATTTTGTTGGTAAATACATTTCGCTAGAGAATAAAATTGCAGATAGTAAAGACTCATACTATGATGCCCTTTGTGATTCTCAAAAAGATTGGCATTTAGGTAATAATAATCCAACACCATTTATCAACTATATGTTAGGTATATTAGCAGAAGCATATGATGATTTAGAAGAAAAAATACAAATGTCTAATTTAAACATGTCAGCATATGAAATAGTTAAACAAAGTCTATCAAGCAAAATAGGTAAAATAACAAAATCAGAACTAGTTAAAATGTGTCCGACGTTATCTACAAGTTCAATTGAAAAATCAATTAAACAATTGGTAGGAGAAGGAAAACTTGAAAAACACGGAAAAGGTAAAAATACATTTTATGTTATCAAATTATAAGAGGTGAGAGTATATGAAAAAAGACCCGTTTATCGAATATTTAAAAGAAAAAGATCCTTCGAAACAACAAAAAAAATACTCTTGGTATACTGCAGTAGGATTACAAAAGGTTGACGGATTAGACACTTCTAATTACTTAAAAGAAATAGCTAAGAGAAATATTGAAGGCGATATAACTTTAGAAGAGTCACAAAAATTAATTGACTCTTATTACGAACAAGCAACCGAGGCACAAAAAATAACAGAAGAAGCTGATAAAGTATCAATTAAAATAACAAAATTGTTATCAAATAAGGCTTTTACTTTTTCTGTTGCAGAATATATAAATATTCATAAATTTTTATTCAAAGATGTTTATGATAGGGCTGGTGAAATTAGAAAATATAATATCACCAAAAAAGAATGGGTGTTAAATGGAGAGAGTGTCATCTATGGTAATTATCCAATGATAAGAGAAACTTTGGAATATGATATTATTCAAGAGAAAAACGTTGATTATTCTAAGTTTTCTAAAGAAGAAATAATAACTCATTTAGCTAAGTTTGTGTCAAATATATGGCAAGTCCATCCGTTTGGAGAAGGAAATACTAGAACTACGGCAGTATTTCTAATTAAATATTTAAAAACATTGGGATTTGATGTTACTAACGATTTGTTTGCTGAAAATGCATGGTATTTTAGAAATGCTTTGGTAAGAGCTAATTACAATAACGTTTCTAAGCAAATATATGAAACGAACGAATATTTAGAAATGTTTTTAAAAAATTTACTTTTCCAAGAAGACAATAAACTTTTAAACCGATATTTACATGTTGATTACAGTAAAAAACCGGACATTGGGGCAAAAAAACCGGACATTGGGACAAAAAAACCGGACATTGAATTAGCTAAAATTCCATTAACTAATAAAACAAAAGAAAATATTATTAGATTATATCAAAAAATACAACAATATATTTTTGGAAGAAAAGATATAATTGACATATTAGGTTTATCGCCATCAAGATCTTCTGAACTAATTAAACAAATGTTAGAATATAATCTAATCAGTCCTGTTTCTGGATTTGGAAAAGGTAGATACAAATTTAATAGTTAAATTATAATAAAATTTTTAAAAACAGTGAACCAATTGTTATTACCTAGTAAGAAAAGGCTTTGAGTAAAAAGTTTTATAATTTTATCTATTTTTAAGTGATATAATTATTTTGGAGGGCGCAAATGAAAATATTATCAATTGTCGATTCTTTTAAAAATAGTCTAACGAGCTTAGAAATCTCTAAGTTGTTACAAGAAGAAGCTTTAAAGAGAAACATCAACTTAGACTATCTACCTATTTCTGATGGCGGTGATGGTTTTTTAGATGTGATTTCATTTATTATCCCAGGAGAATTTATTAAAGTGTCATTTACTGGTTTTGATGGTAATCTTTATGAAGATAGTTATTATGTGGCTAATGATATCGCATATATTGAAGTGGCGAGATTTATTGGATTGCATTTAACTAATAAAATAAAAAAAGATCCTAAGAGTTATGGTACTAGTGAATTAGGAAAAGTAATAAAAGATGTTTATCAAAGAGGAATTAGAAAGATTGTGATTGGATTAGGGGGAACTGCGACTAATGATTTTGGAATGGGGATGTTGTCAGAATTAGGATTTAACTTTATTAATAATAGCAAAATAACACCTAATATGAGTCCAAGAAAATTTAATGAAAATACTTTGGTTGTAGTAAGTGATGAATTCATCTATCGTGATTTAGATTTTACTATCATTAGTGATGTTAAAAATGAATTATTTGGGTTAGAAGGAGCAACTTATACATTTGGTCCTCAAAAAGGAATTAAAAATCATGAATTAGCACACATTGAGACAATTGGCAAAGACTTTTCTAAAAAAATAATCGATTTGGAATATAATGACACAACTAAACTACCAGGAGCGGGAGCTGCTGGCGGGTTAGGTTTCGCTTTAACAAGTGTTTTTAAAGCGAAAATTAATTCTGGAATCAATTTCATTTTAGATTTTATTGACTTTGAGTTATTGCAAAATAAATATGATATAATAATCACGGGCGAAGGTAAGATTGATCGGCAAAGTTTACAAGGTAAAGTGGTGTTTGAGATTGCTAGTCGAACTTCAAAAAATGTAGTTTTAATTTGTGCCATTAATGATTTAAGAATTGATGAAATACCTAAATCTTTAAATAATATTGTTAAAATCGAAAGTATTGTTCCCAAGTTAGCTAGTAAAGAAGAATCGCTTAAAAATCCTAGAAAATATATTAGGATATTAGCTAAAAAAATATTTGATGAAATATGAATGCCGGAGGTTAGAAAAATGATAGATAAGTTAGATATTGAAGTAATCAACTCATTAACAATTTCAGAGTTATATGTTTTAAGATATATTGATAACAATAAAGAACGAGTTTTAAGCTCTAGTGTTAAAGGAATTGCAGAACAAGCGTTTGTATCAACGGCAACCGTGATGAGAGTTTGTAAGAAGTTGGGCTTTTCTGGATTTTCGGAATTAAAATATGCCTTAAAAAATGAGCTTCAAAAAGAAATTGAAAGTAGTGGCTCGATAGGTGATGATTATTCAGTTAATGAAGTTAATCAAACTTTAGTTTCAGAAATTGAGACTACGGCGAAAAACATTGATAAGAAAAGCATTGTTGACATTGTGGAAATTTTTAAGAGTGATAAAACCCTTCATTTTTTTGCGAAAGGTTTAACTTTGAATGTATTAGAATATGCCGCGAAACAATTAAGAACGGCTAAACGAGCCGTCCATTTATATAATGATACTCATATTGCATATATTAATGCTGAAAATTTTACCAAAGATGATTGTGTGTTTTTAGCTAGTTTAAGTGGACGGACTCATCAAGTAGTGAAAGTCGCGCAAATTGCGAAAGGTCGTGGTGCGACCATTATTACGATTACTGGTCGCTTAGAAGATGAATTATCAAAAATTGGTGATATTAATATTAAAGTGGCTAATGAAAGAATTGGCACGACCAAACATGATTTTTCATCACGTTTAGCAATGATGTTTGTTATGGATGTTTTAGTTGGTGCCTATTTAAGAAGTCAAATGGGGGTAAAAAAATGAGTCAAAATTATGATCTTTTAATTGATTTGTATGATGTTAAATTAACACCGAATCCAAATTCAGAAATTCGCTTTGTTAAAGTCTTAGCCCCTGATGCTGATAAAGTAGTAACCTTTGTTAAAGATAACTTCAATGATGAGTGGGCTTCAGAAATTAAGGCTGCACTTTATTTGCCAAATCCGAGTTGTTTTATCGCGATTAAAGAGGAAAAAATTATCGGATTTGCTTGTTATGATGCTACCGCCAAAGGATTTTTTGGTCCGTTAGGAGTTTCTAAAAATGCGCGAGGATTAGGAGTGGGAACCACTTTAGTCCAAATGACACTACTTGCCATGCTTGAAGCGGGATATGCGTATGCGATTATTGGCGGGACTCATGTTAATACCCATGAATTTTATCGTAATGCTTGCTCAAAAATATTATTAATTCCCGATAGTAGAAAAGTATATTTAAGAATGGTTAGAAAAATTAATCGATAGACAAAACAAGCCCTCA
>JAAYXR010000069.1 GCA_012515785.1 Acholeplasmataceae bacterium
GGATCAATTGTTGGTGAGGGTGATTATAAACGTTCACATATGGGAACTGTTACTAATATGTTCTTACAAAAAAGACTACCTTTATACTTAGATGGTGGATATAACTTTGTTGACGTCAAGGACGTTGCTAAAGGGATTATCCTGGCAATTGAAAAAGGTAGACGCGGTGAATGTTACTTACTTACCGGTTATCAAAAAACGATTAAAGAATATTTAGACGAAGTTGCTAGAATTGCCAATATGAAACCAATTAAACATAAAATTAATTATACCTTTATTTTAATGATGTCTAAATTTGCTGAGATGTATTATAAGATGACTAATCAAAAACCATTAATGACAACATACTCAATTAAAGTCTTAAAATCTAATTCGAACTTTTCTAATGAAAAAGCCAAGAGAGAATTAGGTTTTACGACCAGACCATTTGAAGATACCATTCACGATGTTGTTAATTTTAACTTAGAATTAATTAAGGCCGATAGAGAGGGTAAGATGATTCCAAAAGTTGGTAATGGTAAACAAAAAACTGAGTAATTTTCTAATTTATGAGATAAAAGGATGACATTTAATGTCATCTTTTTTTCTTTAAATACCCTTTCAAGTATTAATATCATTAGAATAATGATATAATTATTTTGAGGTTTAAAGTTATGATTATCTTATATGGGGGCTCATTTAACCCACCAACAATGGCTCATTTTAAAATTATTGAAATCCTTGATAAATTATATACACCAAGTTGTATAGTTTTAATGCCGGTCGGAAATAATTATAATAAACCTGAATTATTAGATGGTAATCTTCGTTTAGCGATGACGAAATTAATGACTGCCAAGTTTTCGAATGCTGAAACTAGCGACTATGAAGTTAAAAGACCATTTGAAGGAACGATTCGCTCACTTGAATATTTAGAAAAAACTTATCAAGATAAAGTAGCATTAGCCATTGGCGCTGACAACTTACTTTATTTAGAGACTTGGATTGAAGCTGAGAAACTAATTAAAAATTATAAGATAATTGTCTTTAATCGCGATAACTTAATTACTGAAGAATTTATTAAAGACTTTGAAACTAAATATGAAATCATATTAGATATTATTAATTTTGATTTTGATATTTCAGCAAGTCTCATTCGCTCAAATATCAAAAAATATCGTAAATATTTACTGCCTGAAGTATATAAATTCATTAAGAAAAACAAACTCTATTTAAAGGAGGGTAAACGATGAAAAAAGTGTTAAATATTGCGGTGGCAACACCACTAATTAAAGTTGGTAATTTAAAATATAATGCTGATGAAATTATTAAAGTTTTAGATGAATCTAAAGCTGATTTAGTATTATTTCCAGAACTTAATTTAACTAGCCTTTATTGCGGAGATTTATTTTTAAAAGATGAATTTTTAGATAGAACTTTAGAAGAAGCCAATCGAATTATTAAAACCACTAAATATAGCGGTTTATTTACGATTGGATTACCATTAAAAGTTAATCAATATGTAATTAACGGATTACTTGTTGTCAACAACAATAAAGTGATTGGAATTGAAATGAAAGAAACTCTAACTTTAGAGGAACAAAGATATTTTGATGATTTTATTTATTCAGAAATGAATGTTAATATTTTTGGCAAAGATCTTGATCCGTTTGGAGTTTTATATAAACTTAAGGGACTTTATCTGGCGATTACGCTTGATGGGATGTACGGAGCACCAGATTTAAATAACTATTATTTATCTCAACTTGGTGCCGATGTTATCCTTCATGCTTCAGGGGACTATGAAGTTTTAGATTCAGGATCAGTTAAAGTTAGAACATTAACCGAATTATCATCAAGATTTAATCAAGTATATGTCTATGCATCACCATCAAAGAGTGAATCATCAAGTAAATATGTTTATGCTGGTGATATGATTATTTGTCAAAATGGTGAAGTCATAAAAGAGGCGACTAATTTATATGATAATGAAAATTATATCGAATTAGCGGTTGAATTAAATAAAAAATCAGTTTTTGAAAGAGCTGATATTCGTTCTTCAGAATCAGTTGAAATTCCGACAGTTGATAATGAATTTATCAACTTATCACCATATCCTTTCTTAGAAGGAAATGATCCATTTGTCGCCGCTAATGTTTTAAACACGCTTCTAGTTCAAGCGATGATTAAAAAGATTGAATCAATGCCAAAACACTTACAAAAAGTAATTATCGGTGTTTCAGGCGGTGCTGATTCAACTTTAGCGCTACTTGTAGCCGAACAAGCTTTAGAGAAAATGGGCTTGCCACCGACTAATTTAATTGGTGTTTCAATGCCAAGTGAAAACTCACTTGAGATTAGCTCAAAAAGAGCTTTAGAATTAATTGATGGCGTTAAGGCAACTAAACTAGTTATTCCAATTGACAAACATTTAAAGGTTCATTTAGAAGCGATTAATCATACTAATTTAGACACTGCCTATGAAAATGCCCAAGCTCGAATTAGAACTAATATTTTAATGGATTTATGTAATAAATACGGCGGCTTTATGGTAGGACCAAGTGATCTATCTGAGATTGCCTTAGGCTTTACTACCTATAATGGTGATGCTAGTAGTATGTATGGTATCAATTCAGGAATCCCTAAGACAATGGTTTTAACCATTTTAGAGTTTTTATCAAAAGAAGTATATTTAGATTTAGAAAAAGTAATTTATGAAGTCGCACAAGCGAAACCATCACCAGAGTTATTAAAAAATCAAGTTACAGAAGATGTTTTAGGTAGGTACGATATTAATGATTTTATTTTGTATCATTTTATTAAAAATGATTGGGGACGCCCTGAATTTTTAAAAGCCTTACCAGAAGTTTTCAAAATTGATTTAGATGAAGCTAAAGTATATGTTAATCGTTTTTTAAGACGATTTTATCAAAACCAATTTAAACGTAATGTCCTTCCTGAAGGACCTAACGTTTTAGATATTTCACTAAATCCACGTGATGGATTTAGATTAGCAGGAGATAATGAAGTTGACTATTAAGAAAAAGAAAGTAATACTCGGGTTATCTGGCGGTGTTGATTCGGCAGTAGCCTTATATAAACTCATTGAAGATGGCTATGATGTTATAGCCGTTTTTATGCGGAATTGGGATTCGGCATTAAATCGTGATATTTTAGGAAATCCTACCGCTGATGATGAGATTTGCCCGCAAGAAAAAGATTATCAAGATGCTAAAAAAGTCGCGGATAAACTCGGAGTTGAACTTTTAAGAGTTGATTTTGTTAAAGAGTATTGGGACCGAGTATTTACTTATTTTTTAAATGAATATAAATTAAACCGAACCCCAAATCCGGATGTTTTATGTAATAACGAAATTAAATTTAAAGCATTTTTAGATTA
>JAAYXR010000070.1 GCA_012515785.1 Acholeplasmataceae bacterium
AAATTACTGAAGGTGCTGTTGCAATTAGCTCAACACCAAATTCACGTCTAATTCTTTCTTGGACAATTTCCATGTGTAATAATCCTAAGAATCCTGAACGGAATCCAAAACCTAAAGCTTGAGATGTTTCCGGCTCATAGATTAATGAGGAGTCGTTTAACTTTAACTTTTCCAAAGCCTCTTTTAAATTAATATAATCATCGTTATCAACTGGATATAATCCGCAGAATACTACTGGATTTAAATTTCGATATCCAGGTAGTGGTTCTTTGGCTGGATTTTTCACATCAGTAATCGTATCCCCAACTTTAACATTGGAAATATCTTTAATTGTCGCAACTAAATATCCAACTGAACCTGGTCCTAAAATTTCACGCTCGGTCATTTCCGGTGCATATACTCCAACCTCAACGACATCATGGGTTTGTTTAGACGCCATTAGTCTAATTTTATCGCCTTTTTTAATGGTTCCGTTTACTACTCTAATTAACGGAATTACACCACGGTAAGGATCATAAAATGAGTCAAAGACTAAGGCCTGAAGTGGTGCTAGTGCATCTCCTTTTGGAGCGGGAACATCACGCACTATCATCTCTAAAATATCTTTAATTCCAATCCCTTCTTTAGCACTTGCTAAAACGACATTAGAGGTATCAATTCCAATAATATCTTCGATTTCGTGCTTAACTCTTTCTGGCTCAGCACTTGGTAAATCGATTTTATTAATCACTGGTAAAATTTCAAGATTATTATCTAAGGCTAAATAAACGTTAGCTAAGGTTTGTGCTTGGATCCCTTGAACGGCATCAACGACCAAAACAGCTCCTTCACAAGCTGCTAATGATCTTGAAACTTCATATGTAAAATCAACATGCCCTGGGGTGTCAATTAAATGCATAATATATTCATTACCATCATCAGCTTTATAGATGGCTTCTACCGCATTTAATTTAATAGTAATCCCTCGTTCTCGTTCTAAATCCATTGAATCTAGGACTTGATTTTTCATATCACGTTCACTAACTGTGTTAGTGTATTCTAATAAACGATCAGCTAAAGTTGATTTTCCGTGATCGATATGGGCGATAATTGAGAAGTTTCTTATTCTTTTTTGCCGTTTAATTAAGTCGTCTAATTTCATATCTATATTATGTAAACCTCACTACTACTATTTTAACATTTTTCATTGCTTTTTTCTAATATAAACTTGTTAATATCCAATCTAAACTCTAAATAACGATTGTAAGCGATTTATGTCCTGTTTTCTTATGTTTATAATTGCTTTATTTTTGCAATTGTTTTATAATTGTATACGTAATGAAAAACTATTTTTACATTTAAAAAATTAGGGAGGATATGATTTTATGAAGAAATTTTTTACAATGATATTAGTTTTAGTCGCTGCATTAGCATTAGTTGGATGCGGTGAAAAAGAATTTAAAGTAGACGGCGAATTTAGCGCGTTTGAAGTTTCAGTACATAGAGGTGCTCCAATGGTAACTTCTGTGACAGTTACTGTTCAAAAAGGTAAAATTGTTAAATATTTCATTGATGCACGTCAAGGAACTGCTACTAAAGATGCTGCTGGTAAGATTACTGCTGTAGCATGGAATGCTAAAACTAAGAAAGAATTAGGTAACGAATACGGCATGAAAGGTGTTGGACCTGAATTCAAATTCGAAGGTGGCGCTTGGACTCAAGTTGAAGGCGGAACATCTAAAAAAGAATGGTTCGAACAAGCCAATGCGATTGAAGCATTCTGGTTAGCTAACGGTCATGATGCATGTGAAGTTGTTGACGAAAGAATTTCTAACGTTGCTGGTGTAACTGTTAAAGATGGTGGCTACATTAAATTAGCTGCCGCAGCTGTTGCTAACGCTAAAGC
>JAAYXR010000071.1 GCA_012515785.1 Acholeplasmataceae bacterium
AAATATTTAGGATCTAATTCAAATTCAATATTTTCCACCTCAGATTTTGTCCGTTTTCTTGCATCTTTAAAAGTCGGGAATAAATGGTCTAACTTTGTATCATCTTTTTTCATTATTATTCTCCGTAAATAGTAATTCTTTCAATAGTTGGTTCTTTGGCTGAAAAATCTAATAATACCGCATTTAACCAAGTTGGTCCATCAGCAACCACATTAGGTCCTGAGATGCCATTTAAAAAACGTGAAATAATTAAATCTTTATCAACACCAATAATACCATTAAGCGGTCCGGTCATTCCGACATCAGTAATATATAAGGTTCCCTTTGGAAGAACTCTTTCATCGGCAGTTTGAATATGAGTGTGTGTTCCTATCACTGCTGAAGCAAGACCATCTAAATAATGGCCTAAAGCTACTTTTTCTGAAGTTGCTTCAGCGTGAAAATCAACGATTGAATAATCGTGGGGGACATTTTCAATTACTTCTTTAATTTGAGTAAATGGATTTTCTAAAGATAAGTTAAAAAATGTTCTTCCCAATGCGTTAATTACTAAGACTCTTTGATCGTTATATTTAATAACTTTATACCCTTTACCACTAACATTTGAATAATTAATTGGTCGAATAATATTAATGTTTTCATCTTCAAATAATTCATAAATTTGCATATTACCAAATGTGTGGTTTCCCATGGTTAATAAGTTAATTCCAGCATTCATAAAATCTTTGTAGATTTTTTTAGTAATGCCTCTACCATGAGCACTATTTTCAGCATTAGCCAAAATAATATTAGGTTTGTATTCAGTTTTTAATTTTTCGATATTATCTAGTAAAATTCGTCTTCCTGGTTCACCGTAAATATCGCCAATAAATAATATTTTCATAACATCACTCTTTCAAAAAAGAGGCAATAAGCCTCTTATTTTGCAATATCTGTTGCTCGTGTTTCTCTTATAACTGTAACTTTAATTGTCCCTGGATAGGCCATTTGTTGTTCAATTCTTTCTTTAATTTCTCTAGCAACTTTAAATGCTTGCAAGTCATCAATTTCATCAGGTTTAACAATAACTCTAATTTCTCTACCCGCTTGAATTGCATATGATTTTTCAACGCCTTCAATATCGTTAGAAATATTTTCAAGTTGTTGTAACCTTTGAATGTAATTTTCAACAGATTCATTTCTTGCACCAGGTCTAGCTGCACTTAGTGCATCCGCTGCTGCAACTAATACTCCAATTACCGTTTGTGGTTCTTGGTCTCCATGGTGAGAAGCAATTGCATCAATTACTTCCTTTGGTTCACGATAGCGAGTGGCTAAGTTGATACCAATATCAACGTGGCTTCCCTCAACTTCGTGATCAATTGCTTTACCAATATCGTGAAGCAATCCAGCACGTCTTGCCATTATTTCATCTTCGCCTAATTCAGCTGCTAATTTACCAGCTAAAAAAGCTACCTCAATTGAGTGTTTTAAAACATTTTGGCCATAACTTGTTCTAAAGTTAAGGCGACCTAACATTTTAATAATTTCTAAGTGAATTCGGCCAATACCTAATCTAAAGACTGCATCTTCGCCCGCCTCATGGATATAAGTTTCAACTTCTTCACGGCTCTTTTCAACAACTTCTTCAATTCTTCCTGGATGGATTCTTCCATCTTGGACTAATTTCGTAAGTGCTCTACGCGCAATTTCTCTTCTTACTGGATCAAACCCACTAAGTACGACTGCATCTGGAGTATCATCAATAATCAAATCAACACCAGTTAATGCCTCTAGTGTGCGGATATTACGGCCCTCACGACCAATAATACGACCCTTCATTTCATCATTTGGAATATCAACAACAGTAACGGTTGTTTCAGTTGTTGTTTCACTTGCATACTTTTGCATCGCAAGCGACATGATGTTTTTCGATTTGTTTTTAGCTTCTAACTTCGCTTTTTCTTCTTCTTCACGAATATAAGTAGCGATCTCTAAACCTAATTTTTCACGAACTTCGTTCATGATAATCTTTTCAGCTTCTTCTTTAGAAATTTGCGAAATTTCTATGAGCTTCGCTTGTTGCTCTTTAAGTGTTTGTTCCACTTCGCTATTTAATTGTTCAAGTTGTTCTTGTCTAAGATCAATTCTTTCTTCTTTAGAAAGCAACGTTTCTTCTCTGCGGTCTAAATTACCAGTACGGCGATTTAGTTGTTCTTCACGTTGATTTAACTTATTCTCTTGAGATGCAATTTGAGCTCTACGTTCTCTAATATCAGCATCAGTTTCTTTCTTTAAATCATGAATTTCCTTTTTAGCTTCAAGTATACTTTCTTTCTTAGCTTCTTCGGCCTCTTTACGCCCTTCTTCAACAATATTTTCATACATTTCGCGGCTCTTTTTCAAACTTTCTTCGTGTCTAATTACACGAACAAAAAATCCTACTCCGAATCCAACGATGATTGATAGCAAAATGGAGATAATTAATACATACGTCTCAATCATTTCTGTTTCCTCCATTTTTATTCACTTTACAATTTATTTTTAAGAATATAATTTTCTATATAATCTTGTAATTATTATACCTTATTTTATCGATTTTTGTCAATTCATTCATATTATGTATTGAATAATACATATAATATGAACTGAAATTTCCGGTTTCCGTAAAACCTATTTTTAGGCTTTATAATGGGATTACACGTTGTTATTTGATTGTAGATTAATATGCCATTTGAAAATCTTTTCGCCTATTTTTTCATTATTTTTTAATTTTTAATTTTAGTTTTGCTATAATAGATTATAGATAAGGATGTGTTATGATGTCACAAGTTAGAAAAAACAAAAAATCTTTTTCAGGTTTTATTATTAAATACCGTAAAATTATCTTTTTATCTTTATTCTTCATCTTACTTCCGATTGCTCTAGTAATTGGTTTATATTCTGGAACAAAAGCGAACGGAGAAAAGATAAAATTGTCTGAAGAAGCTGAAGTTATTAGTGCTAGTAAATTTCATGATGTAAAAAATTTCACTCAATTTGAGTTAAATATTGAATATACTCGTTTATCTGATTATTATGATCCAGAAAACCCTGAAAACAAAATCGGTAATCGCTACACATTTAATGTTTCATATAATAAAAAAATCCAAGAAGTTTCAAATGTAACTATTACTACTGCTTTAGTTGCCCCTTGGACAACATATCAAGAGTTTAAAGCACCTCTAAAATTGACAGAGGGTAGACTTCATACAATTCAATATGAATTTAAAAAAATATTCCCATATAAACCGCTTTTATTTGTAGAGATTAAAAACCCAATGTTATATTTTGAACTTAAATATACTATTGCTGGTTTGGAACATACGGAATATTTAAAATACGATTTAAACACCGCGAAAAACGTAGTAGTATCTTAAAACTTAATCAATTTAAAGGGGATGCATATCACGCATCCCCTTATTTTTTATTATTTTTCTTTGAAATAAAATGCCAACCAAAGTCCAGTTGGGCTCGTATTAATTACTCGGTGTATTTCATGCGGATTAATTATTACTATATCCCCTTTTTTAAGTCCTACACTTCTGTTTAAAAACTCAATGGTAGCCGCACCTTCTAATAAAACAGCTACCTCTTTAAATTCTGAGTCAAACCAATCGGTCGTTTGACCCATTGATGAAATTCTTGAAACTTTAACAAGTTCTCCCGAATAAATTTCATCAACCACTTCTTCATGTAATAAATGTCTAATGTTATCAAAAATATTGTCAATCATTTTTTCGCCTCCAAATATACTAATGTTTCCATTTCCACTGTTTGGAAAAACATTTTTATCGGTCTTACCGAAATAACATCATAATTGGCCAGTAATTTTAAATCTCTAACTAGTGTTCTTAAATTACAAGACAAATAAATTATTTTTTCTAGTTTAGATTCATTAATTATGTTAAGTACTTTATCATTAATTCCACTTCTTGGCGGATCAATAATTAAGACATTAGCTTTATTTTTAACCTTATTAAATTCTTTATTAAAATCACCATGAATAACTTCAATATTTTTAATTTGATTTCTAACAATTGATTCTTTGGCCGCTTTAACTGAATCATCATCAATTTCGATTGAATAAACTTGTTTGACTTTGTTAGAAACAAATTGTCCAATTGATGAAATCCCAGCAAAAGCATCAATTACAATATCATTTTGATCAAGGAAATTATTAATTAATTTATATGTATCAGCGGTGATGTCTCGATTTATTTGAAAAAATGAATTTGGATATAAAACATATTCTACACCATCTAACGAATCTATTAAAAATTCATTTTTTGCAATTAAGACACTAACAGACCCAGTATTTCTTGTATCACTATCTTTATAGTTTTGATAGATAGAGACAACATCAGGATTATCAAGTAATGGCTTATAAACTATTTCTGGTAACACTTTTTGGTTATTAGTAACAAATATTACCATAACTTGGCCTTGATAATTTGATCTGATTACTATAGATGATAATTCGTGACAATAAACTCGTTCATTTTGATAATAATCATTTAACTCGTTTAAGATATTATTAATTGGTGTTTCCACTAAAATCAAATTATCAATCTTTTGAAAGTTTCGTGATCTTTCTTTGTATCCCCCTAATTCTAAAAAAGGATTATTTCTTACAAAGAATAAAGCTTTATTTCGATAATTAAATAATTTATCGTTATGTAAAATATTTTCTAACTTAAAATTAGTAATCCCATTTCTTAAAAACGTTTGAGCAGTGATATCTTTTTGAAATTCTAGTTGCATTTGACTTTCAAGATGAATTAATGAATTATTATCAAGATCATCTTGAAAATCGGTTCTAAATTTAGAACGGGTTAATAATTCAACCATTTCACCTTCAAAAAAATTTCGTTTTTCGAAATTAATTTTAATATAGGCTTCTTCGCCAGGAAGTAAATTTTTAATAAAACCTACTTTTTCTAAATTTTTAACAACCCCATATCCGCGGTAATCTAATTCATTGCAAGTAACTCTATATTTCAAAATATCACCCTTGTTAATTTAATCATATCATTTTTTTAAAATAAAAAATACTCTCAAAGCACAATATTAAATGATTTGAAAGTATTTTATTCTTCACGATATGTTGGTTTAAGTTTTGATAAAACATTGATGCGATTGGGATTAACTACTCCGTATTTTTCTTCTAACAATCTTTTTAGTGCACGATAATCTTCTTCGTTTTTATAAACCGCTTCATTAGCATATAGTGGTATCATTTGATAAAACCACACATATTCGCCATTTTCAAGTTGTACTTTATAATCAGTCTTTTCAATATGATACGGATAATCAAATAATAACCCTTTAAATGCGGTTCCTGGTAGTTTACCGCCAAATTGAATTGTATGCTCATATCCTAACCACGTTCTTTGGTTAAACGGATATTGCATAAATGCTCTTAAGTAGGCAATTGGCCAAAATGATTTTTCATCACGATCTTTTGAATCCCAAGTTGACGGAAGACAAATTAAGAGTTCAGCTCTACCAAAGCCTTCCTTTCTAACTGACGGAGGAAGGTTTTTCATTGGTGACGCTCCCATACCTAATGTAGTTAAAGTATAAAAAGGGCGTTTTTCACTTGGTTTAGAAATTAAAATGGTTCGTTCAATGTGTTTTGATTTAGTTTCTCTTAACTTAGTTTCAACTAAACCAAAAGTTTTAATAATGTGATTAGTAACCGTGTATAAGTCTTTCTTTGAATATTGATGTAATTTAGGTTTGAAAAAGCACATATTTAAAAACCACCCCTTTCGTGTATATAAATTATATCATTTTTAAATAAAAATGCAATATCTAGACATAACTTTCTTTACATTTCGTTATCTCTTGAATATCGCATTATAAAGTTATTAAATAAAATGTCATTAATTAATTGAAATATCAATTGTAAAGAAAATTATTGGTTCATAAATAATTGTTACTAATGAAAAATTATATTAGATCTTATTTTCTTTGTCACCTTATATATTTCTGATTTTTACTTTTTGGTTTATTGGGAATTGTCATTCGAATTAAACCATTTTCTAAAGCCGGGTTGAGATAACTTGATCTTAAAGTTTCTTTAGATTTTACTCCTAATCTTGACATAATTTCATTAGCTGATAACGGAATGTCTGGTTCCATTATTTCAAGAAGTCTGTTGACCTGATTTGAAATGTTTTGTGACTCTCTTTTAACGTTTACTAATATTTCATCTAATGTCTCATCAATCATTTTTAACATAAATTCAACAAAGAGATCAGATTTACCTTGTTTATTACAATTAGATATTGACTGATAATACTTTTCTTGATTTTTTAAAATCATATTTTCAATTGGAACATATTCAAATATTGGGTTCCATTTAGTTAGTAAAACATTTTGCCATAATCTAGCAACTCTTCCGTTGCCATCCACAAATGGATGGATAAACAGAAATTCATAATGAAATATACAAGACTTAATTAAGATTGGTGTTTCCTGATCATTTTTTAACCAATTAAATAAATCTTTCATTAATTTAGGAACTAGTTCTTCTGTTGGAGCAAAAAAGATTGGGATATTATTTTTAAAGACGCCAACACCTTGTGTTCGGTAATTTCCTGCATTATCGTCAATTACGTCTAGTATCATTTTATGAGCTTTTAAAAGATCTGCTTCTTTATATCCATCAAATGACTGAATCATTTGATATGCTTTATAAGCATTCTTAACTTCTTGAATTTCATGTTTTGGGCCGATTACTATTTTTCCGGCTATCACATCAAATACTTGATCAACCGATAAAGAATTAGCTTCAATCGCTAATGATGAGTG
>JAAYXR010000072.1 GCA_012515785.1 Acholeplasmataceae bacterium
TAATTCACTTTAATAATGGTTTTAAATATTGACCGGTATAACTGGCCTCGTTATTAGCAACTTCTTCTGGTGTTCCGGTGGCAATAACCATACCACCTTTATCTCCACCTTCAGGTCCTAAATCTATTATATAATCAGCAGATTTAATTACATCTAAGTTATGCTCAATAACAACCATTGTTGCTCCTTCAGAAACAATATGTTGTAAGACTTCAAGTAATCTTTTTACATCATCTGTATGAAGTCCTGTCGTTGGTTCATCTAAAATAAAGATTGTTTGCGGGGTAATTCTCTTTTGCAATTCACTTGCCAGTTTTACTCTTTGAGCTTCCCCTCCAGATAAGGTTGGTGCTGGTTGTCCTAAGTGGATATAACCTAATCCAACATTTTTCATCGTCATTAATTTATCATGAATCTTACGATGATTTTTGAAAAACTCTACCGCTTCATCAACAGTCATTTCTAAAATGTCGCTAATGGTTTTACCACGATATTTAATTTGAAGCGTTTCGCGGTTATATCTTTTGCCCTGACATACTTCGCATTTTACATAGACATCTGGTAAAAAGTGCATTGAAATTCTTTTTACTCCGTCACCTTGACAAGTCTCACATCTTCCGCCCTTAACGTTAAATGAGAATCTTCCTTTTTGATAACCTCTTACTTGAGCTTCTTTGGTCATTGCGAACACGTCACGAATATCATCAAAGACTCCAGTATAGGTAACCGGATTACTACGCGGTGTTCTGCCGATTGGTGATTGCGAAATTTCGACAACTTTATTAACTAATTCATGGTCATCTAAACTAGTGTGTTTTCCTGGTTTAACTTTACTCTTATAATATTTTTGACGCAATCCATTAAGTAAGATTGAGTTAACTAAAGTTGATTTTCCACTTCCAGAAACACCACTTACTACTGTAAATAATCCTACTGGAAAATTAACATCTAAATTTTTAAGGTTGTTTTCGCTAGCGCCTTTAATATTAATATATTTACCATTTGGTTTTCTTCTAGTTTTTGGTACTGGAATACATTCCTTACCACTTAAATAGCGACCAGTAATACTATTTTCATTTGCCATTACTTCTTCTGGAGTACCGGCGGCAACAATATATCCACCAGCTGCCCCAGCACCTGGTCCAATATCAATTAGATAGTCAGCACTTAACATTGTTTCGTGATCATGTTCGACTACAACTAAAGTGTTACCTAAATCTCTCATTTCTTTTAACGCGTTAATTAAACGGATATTATCACGTTGATGCAAACCAATTGAAGGTTCATCTAAGACATATAAAACACCACTTAATTTAGAACCAATTTGAGTTGCTAGTCTAATTCTTTGCGCTTCTCCTCCAGATAGAGTTCCCGCTTTTCTTGATAATGTTAAATATCCTAATCCCACATTTTGTAAGAAAGATAATCTCATATTAATTTCATCTAACGCTAACTTAGCTATTTCTCTTTCGGTAGTAGTAAGTTTTAAGTTTTTAAAATGTTCAATTGATTGATCAACTGAGAATGTTGTTAGTTCATGAATATTAATTCCGCCGACCTTAACCGATAGCGCTGCCGGATTTAAACGTCTACCTCCACATACCTCGCAATCAATTTCACGCATATATCCTTCAATCCAATCGCGAATCCATTCACTTGTTGTTTCGCGATGTCTTCTTTCAAAGTGATTAATTAATCCTTCAAATTCGATTACTTTTTGATGAACTCGACCAGAACTTGAAATTAATAAAAAATTAATTTTTTCTTTTGATCCATATAAGAAAATATCCAATTCTTTTTTAGTTAAATCTTTTACTGGTTTAGAAATATCAATTTTAAAGTGTTTTGCAACTTGTTCTAGTTCTTGGACACTTAAATTATCATCTTCAGTGTTTTTATATGGAATAAATCCACCATTAGTAAGTGGCTTTTCAGGATCTAAAACTAATTCTAAATCCATTTTTAATTTAACACCCAATCCGTTACATGAAGGACATGCACCAAGTGGGGTGTTAAATGAAAATAACCTATGTTCTAACTCGGGAATGACAAATGATTCATCTTCACATGCATATTTTTCATTAAAGTGTCTGTAATTATCATTAATTTTAACTATCGCTTTACCATCAGCGATATGTGTTGCTAGTTCTAAAGATTCATATAATCTAGAATCTATTTCACTATTTTTAACCAGTCTATCGACGACAATTGAAATATCATGATTTTTATTTTTATCTAAAGTTGGAGTTTCTTCTAACAAAAATTCTTCTCCGTCAATTATCGCCCTGTTGAATCCTTCTTTTAAAAATCTTTCTATTAAATTAGCGTGCGTTCCTTTTTGTCTAATGATTACTGGCGCCATTACAATAATTCTATCTTTATCTTTACTATTTTTTAAAGTGATATCGGTCATCTCTTGAACGGTTTGTTTTGTTAATGGTTTATTTGAATTTGGACAATAAGGAACACCAATTTTCGCATAAATTAACCTGTAAAAATCGTAAATTTCGGTAACTGTACCAACGGTTGATCTTGGATTTTGAGAGGTAGTTCTTTGATCAATGCTAATTGATGGCGAAAGTCCATCAATTGAATCAACTCGTGGTTTTTCAAAACTGCCTAAAAATTGTCTCGCGTAAGCGCTTAAAGATTCAACATATCGCCTTTGACCTTCTTGATATAAAGTATCAAAAGCTAAAGAGGACTTTCCGCTTCCGGATAGTCCTGTCATCACTACGAATTGATTTTTTGGTATATCAATTGATATATCTTTTAAATTATTTTCTTTAGCACCAATAATTCTAATAATATCTCTATTCTTCATTTAATATCTCCAGTAGTTCTTGTTCTGAAAGTACTTTAATTTGTAATTCTATCGCTTTTGTTAGTTTTGATCCGGCTTGATCACCCGCAATAACGATATCTGTTTTTTTACTAACACTTGATGATACTTTCGCTCCTAATAAAACTAATTTGTCACTTAATTCGTTTCTTGAAAAATGCTCAAGTGTTCCCGTTAAAACAACAGTTTTTCCTGAGAAAAAGTGATCATCTAATTTTTTTACCTTTTCTTGGAATAGCACAAAATTATTCTTTTTAAAGAAATTAATAATTTCTAAATTCTTTTCATCTTTAAAATAATTAATAATACTATCGGCAATAACATCACCAATTTCAAAAATACTTGTCAATTCTTCCTTAGTAGCACTCATGATAGTATCAATATCTGATAATTCATCGACAATAATTTGAGCGACTTTAGCCCCAACATTTTTAATGCCTAATCCAAAAAATAATTTAGCAAACGGCATCGTTTTACTATTTTCAATTGCTTCAAGTAGTTTATCAATTGATTTTTTACCAAAACCAGGTAATTCAATTAACTCATCATAATGATCTTTTAACGAGTAAATATCGATAATATTATTTAAATATCCTAATCCGTGGAATGTCTCAACAACTTTTTCACCTAAAGTATCAATATTCATCGCATTTCTTGATGCAAAATGAATAATCTGATTAATATTTCTTGATGGGCAATCAGGATTAATACAGAAATGATCAGCATCTGATTCTTTCTTAACTAAAACTGAATTACAATCAGGACAATTAGTAATCATTTCAAAAGGCAATTGTTTATCTCTTTTATCCATATTAACTGAAATAATTTCCGGAATTATTTCTCCAGCCTTTTGAAGATAGACATAATCCCCTTCGCGAATATCACGATCACGGATAAACCCTTCATTATGAAGAGTAGCTCTTGAAACATTAGAACCACTTACTTCAACTGTCTCTAAGTTAGCCACTGGAGTAATTACACCAGTTCGACCAACTTGGAAAGTAATTTTTAATAATTTAGTTTCAACAACTTCAGGGCTAAACTTATAAGCGGTGGCCCATTTTGGATGACGAGCAGTATAACCTAATTCTTTTTGATAATTAAATTGATTAACTTTAACAACAACCCCATCAGTTGCAAAGTTTAACCCCTGTCTAGTTCTATCTAAATCATTAATAGTTTCAAATAAATCTGAAAGTGTATTAGAAAGACCATATCTTTTGTTAATCTTAAATCCTAATTTATGAAGTAACATTAACGCTTTATGTTGAGTATCAATTTCAAAATCATCACTATTAGCTATCGTGTATACAAAAAGATCTAAACCTCTTTTACTAACAATCGATGAATCTAATTGTCTAATCGTGCCGCTAGCGGCATTTCTTGGATTGGCAAATAAAGGTAGCCCTTCTTTTTCTCTTTCCATGTTTAATTTATAAAAACTTTCATATGGCATAAAGATTTCACCACGAACGGTAATATTAACTGGTTTAGTTAAAGTTAATGGTAGTGATTTAATGGTCTTAACATTTTCGGAAACGTCTTCACCAATTTGACCATCACCACGAGTAACAGCTTTGATGAAATTTCCATTTTCATAAATTAAACTAATCGCAAGCCCATCTATTTTTAATTCAGAAATTAATTCAAACGCTTCAATTTCCTTTTGAACACGATGATAAAAATCCGCTAATTCATCAAAATTAAACGCATTTGATAGTGATGTCATGGGAATATCATGGGTAACTTTTTGAAATCTATCTAAAATAACTCCACCAACTTTATCAGTTGGAGAGTTAGGTTGTTTGTATTCTGGATAAGCTAATTCTAGTTCTTTTAATTCTTTAAAAAGCATATCATACTCATAATCCGACATCGTTGGATTGTCATAAGTATGATAGTCAACATTAGCTTGATTGATTATTTTAGTTAGTTCTTTAATTCTTTTTAAAATATCCACATTATCACCAAAATTATTATATCATATACCATATGATATTTAGTGTATTTCGCGGTTAAGTTCGACTAAAAAACGTGAAGGTTTTCGTGGCTCATTAAACTCATCTTTTTTTGAATAAGTTAAATATAGTTGATCCATCGCTCTTGTAATCGCGACAAAGAAGAGTCTTCTTTCTTCCTCAACTTCTGAAATCATATTTTCATATAGTGACGGGAATAATCCTTCTTCTAAACCAATAATGAAAACTATTTTAAACTCTAATCCTTTTGATTCATGACAAGATAAAAGATTAATATTAGGTTCAACCGATATTAAATAATTATCCATATAAATCCTTTTAAACGTAGAAGCGCGGCTGTGATTACGATAAATTATGGCAATATCTTTTAATAGATACCCCTTACTCATTAATTCTTTTATCTTATAAATAATAAAATAACATTCACTCTTTTGATTTTCAAAAGAATAAACTTGAACTAAACCCTCACTTTCTTTATTGGGAATCAATTCTTTTTTAATTCTTGTTTTATTTTTCTTAATGACATAATTAGCCTCATCAATAATTTTAACGCTTGAGCGGTAATTATTACCTAAATTTAAAAGGGTTGCCTTAAACTCAGATAAATACTTATCAATAATTTTAGAGTTGGCGCCTCTAAAACGATAAATTGATTGATCGGAGTCGCCAACTGCAAAGACATTAGTTTCATTACTGATTAATCGTTTTAAGATTTCATATTGAAGATTGTTCGTATCTTGAAATTCATCAATAAATATATATTTATAATCAATTTTTTTCTTTTGATATTCTTTTAAAAAGATATTCATAATATCATCAAAATCAATTAAATTTCTAGTCGTTAAATACTCATTATATTCATTTAGTATTATTGGTGGTTTAACGCCTTGCAAAGAGTTTTTATATCTAGATATTAAAAGTAATTCCGACTGAGTAAAAGGTAAATCTTGGGGATCTATTATTTGTTTATTGAACCCATCTTTTATTAACTCTTGATAACAATATCCATGAAAGGTATTAACATTTACTAATTCGTTATCAAGCCTTAATTTCATCTCTTCTGATGCTTTTTTAGTGAAGGTTATCGCAAGTATCCCCTTCGGATTTGCACCATTTTTTATTAAATATTTAATTCGTTCAATTACAACTCTTGTCTTCCCGCTTCCAGCTCCTGCAAGAAGAAAAATAAAGCGGTCTTTTGAAGTGACCGCTTTTAATTGTTCAGTTGATAAGATCATAACTTCACCCCTACTTTATAGTAGGCATGAATTTATTATTTACTTTTTTTAAGTGAAGGGTGTCCTAAAATGATTTTCTTAATTCCGTGTTCGGCCGAGAAAGCAATTACTGCAACTTCTCCTTCAATTGCAACAATTTTTCCTTGTCCAAAAATTTGATGGTCTACTTTATCGCCAATTGAAAAGGATGATACGATTTCAAATTCAACGGTGCCGCCACCTAAATAACTCGGTTTAACTGTCCCAAAAGTGTCTATTATTTCAAGATAAAATCTTGATGGTCTATTATATTCTTTTCTACCAAATCGGAATCTTGTTTCTGAATGAGTTAAAAATAGATGTCTTTTAGCTCTAGTTATACCTACATACGCTATTCTTCTTTCTTCTTCTAAACCACCTTTAGAATATATCGCATTCGCATTAGGAAATATATCCTCTTCCATGGCCACCATAAAGATCGCTTTAAATTCTAATCCTTTTACTTGATGATAAGTTGATAAAATGACTTTATCTTGCGTTGCCACATTTTTATCAGCATCAGTCATTAGTGAGATTTCATCTAAAATTTGAGTCAGTTTTTCTTTGGTGTTACCTTCATATAAAAACTCACCACGTTTGAAAACTCCTCTTAATTCTAAAATATTTTGAATTCGATCAATTCCTTGATCCCCTTCAGCAAGTAACATCTCTTTATATCCAGAACCATTTAATATTAAATCGATTAAATCAGATAAATCAATATTTTTATCAATCGCTTCACTAAATTTATTAATCATTGCGTAAAAATTATCTAATTCTCTTTTGGTTCCTGCCGCAATTTCAAATGACGGAATTGCTTCAAATACGCTTTCGCCAATATATCTGGCATACTCTTCTAATCTTTGGACTGTAACATCACCAATTTTTCTTTTTGGAACGTTAATAATGCGTTTTAAAAAGAAATCTTGATTATGGTTTAATGAAAGTCTAACATATGCCATAATATCTTTAATTTCTCTTCTTTGAAAAAATGATACCCCTCCATAAACGACATAAGGTATTTGATAACGAATAAAGGTTTCTTCAAAAACTCTAGATAAATAGTTACTACGATATAATATCGCAATCTCATTTGGTTTATACCCATCAAATTGTGTTAATTCAGTTATTTTTTCCGCAACATAAATAACTTCATCAATATCACGTGAAAACTTTCTAAATACTGGAGCATAGCCACTACCTAAATCACTTTCTAAGTGCTTTTCGCTGTAATTAGGATAACGATCTAAGTTTTCTTTAATTAATTTATTGGCTAAACTTAAGATTTTATTAGTTGAGCGGTAATTTTTAGATAAAGTAATTACCTTCGCTTGATAATCTTTAATAAAGTCGTGGTTATTTTCGTATCTTGCTCCTCTAAAAGAATATATTGATTGGTCGGGATCACCAACTACACAAATATTCTTTTTAATTTTATCGCCTGACAACAGTTTTAATATTTCATATTGTAAATGATCTGTATCTTGAAACTCATCAACCAAAACGTACTCAAATTGTTCTTGATAATGCAAACGAATTGTCGCTTCTTTTGATAGAATTTGAAGCGTATATAAAATTAAGTCGTCAAAATCAACTAAATTATTATCAATTAAATATTCTTGATATTTTGCAAGTAACCTTTGGAGATCTTCACTCTTTAAATAAAATCTTTCATAACCAACTTTGAGTGCTGATACTTGATTATAGGCATCAGTTGATGGAAATGTCTTTTCATCAATTCCTAACTCTTTTATTAGGTCTCTAATTATCTTTTTAGCATCATCTTCATCAATAACCACAAATCCCTCATCTAAGCCATTTTCTAAAAGACTAATGTGTCTTCTTAGAAATCTTAAGCCAAAAGCGTGGAAAGTTGAAATCCATGACATATTAGCTGCTGGGCCGACCATATTTAAGATGCGTTCTTTCATTTCTCTAGCGGCTTTATTAGTAAAAGTTAAGGTTAATATTCGTTGCGGAGCGACGCCACTAGCAATTAAATATGCGACCTTAGAAGTTAAGGTCATCGTCTTACCAGTACCAGCTCCGGCAATGATAAAAAGCGGTCCATCATTATATTTGACCGCTTGTCGTTGTTCATAGTTTAAATTTTCTAATATCTTATTTACCATTATGGTCTGTATGAACTCTTTAAGGCAACTACTTGATTAAAGACTATTTCTTCTGGTGTTGAGTCATAGTCTACGGAGTAGAAACCTTGGCGAATAAATTGGAATTTTTCTTCTGGTTTAACATCTTTTAAATAGTTTTCAACATATCCATGATCTATAAAGATTGATTCGTGATTAAATCTTTCTAAATAATCACTTGATTCTTCATTTTCATCAAGGAGTGGTTCAAACCTTCTAAATTCAGCTTTAACTGCCGTAGTCGCTTCAACAAAATGAATATTTCCGTTTGGTTTTCTACCAGTAAAGTTAGTACCACTTTTAGTTTCAATGTCATATGTTGCAAGTACTTCTATAATATTACCTTCATCATCATATACGACATCATTGGCTTGAATAAAGTAAGCATTCATTAATCTTACTTCTCCGCCTAAATATAATCTTTTATATTGACGATTTGGTTTTTCTACGACAAAGTCATCTTGTTCAATATAGATATGTCTTCCAAAATACATCGTTCTAGATTCGTCACTTAATTCATCGTTTAAGATGACATCTAATTTTTCAAGTTGTCCTTCTGGATAGTTAGTAATAGTTACTTTTAATGGTTTTTTAACAGCCATTAAACGATTCGTCGTTTTTTGAAGATCTTCTCTTACAAAGTGTTCAACCATATCAATTGAGGCTGAGCCGTTAGTTTTCGAAAGTCCTGAAGCTAAAATAAAGTTTCTAATAGCATTTGGAGTATATCCTCTACGTCTTAATCCTTGAATGGTTGGCATTCTTGGATCATCCCAACCAGAAACTAAACCTTGTTCGACAAACATTCTTAAATATCGTTTAGACATTGCTGTCCGGTCAATGTTTAAACGACCAAACTCAATTTGTCTTGGCACTTTTGGCATTTCAGTATGTTCAACACACCAATCATATAGTGGTCTATGGTCTTCAAACTCTAAACTACATAGTGAATGAGTAATACCTTCAATGGCATCCTCAAGTGGGTGAGCGTAATCATACATTGGATAAATAACCCATTTATTACCCGTATTATGATGTTCCTCATAATTGATTCGGTAAATTACTGGGTCACGCATATTCATATTCGGACTAGCCATATCAATTTTAGCTCTTAAGACTCTTTCGCCTTCTTGATATTTTCCATCTTTCATTTCATAGAAAAGTTTTAAGTTTTCTTCAACTGAGCGGTTGCGGTATGGAGAATTTTTACCTGGTGTTGTCACATTACCACGATATTCAGAAATTTCTTCAGCAGTTAAATCGCAAACATAAGCTAAGCCTTTTTTAATTAATAAAACGGCACGGTCAAACATTTCTTGAAAATAATCCGAAGCGAAATAAACCGCTTTTGGATTATAACCTAACCATCTAACATCTTCTTCGATTGATTTAACAAATTTCAACTCTTCTTTTTCAGGGTTAGTGTCGTCAAAACGAAGGTTAGTATAACCTCCAAAATGTTTTGCCAACTCAAAGTTAATAATAATCGCTCTAGCGTGTCCTATATGTAAATAACCATTTGGTTCTGGTGGAAAACGAGTAATAATTAGATTGTGTTTACCACTTTCTAAATCATTTTCCATTATCGTTTTAATAAAGTTTGATTGGTCTTTCACATTATCACCCTTTCTAGAATATTATATAATAATATCGCTATTTTCACAAGCAGAGTTAACTCTTAAAAAGAGCCGGAATCATTATTGATCCGGCTCTCGTTTTTATTCGACTTTTGTGCGATTAATGACAAACTCGAAACTATCTGGTTTCATTGAATGCCTCATAGTAGCGAGCGGCGTGTCCTCTTCACAGTAATAGATTTCTTCAACTATTACTATCTTTTCTTTTCTAGACACTTCTAATTTACGGGCTAGAAAATCTCCGACTTCAGAAAACATGATTCGTGCACGTGCATGCTTTGCAGTATTTACTATTTCATCGATAAATTTTTTTATGTTTTCTTCTTTGGTAATATCTACATTATGTTTAGATAATAATTTAACGGGAATTGATATTAAAGAAAATGCAACTGCACCGGTTTTATCACTATAAACTTTTTGGCAATTTAAGGTTAACTGAGAGTTGTTAAGATTTAATTGCCTTGCAGTATATGTTGTCGGGACTTCATATACTAGTTTATCTATTCTTTCTTTTAATTCGTGCTTGGCAAAAGAATAGGGAATCATGTGTAGCCTATCTAACGTTATATTACTGCATCCAGTGAAATTAGTTACATATGAGCCTGAACCTTTGATATTATGGATATATCCATTTTCTTTAAGTAGCAAGAGAGCTTGTCTTAATGTCCCTCTACTAACTTCGTATTGCTCGCTAAGTTCATGCTCACTAGGAAGTTTATCTCCTGGTTTATATTCACTTGATTTAATTTTATTATAGAGATCTTCGTAAATTTTTACATATAAATACTTCTTAGATGGTTGCAAGTCCTTATACCTCTTTCAATCTTAAAATTTTTTGTATTTTAAAGGGGGAATTTATTTTATTACCGCTTTAAATTCTTGAATTTTAGCTTTTAAAGCTGGCACATCACCATGTAATTTTAAAAATGTACTGCCGATAAATGCTCCGTCAGCTCCTGCATCTTTAACTCTTTTTAAATCTTCAGTTGTTGAAACCCCAACACCACAATTGATTAGTTTATTCTTAGCTTCGTTTTGACGAAGATAAGCAATAACTTCTTTAATTGTTTTATATTGTGGGTGAGCTTTATCTGATTTAGCTTGTAGGTAGATAAATCCTTTAGTGCCTCTAGCTTGAACTAAATCTTCTTCTGGTAAATGTAATCTTACATATTGAGCTAATCTGATATTGTTGTCTTCTAAATGTTTTTTAATTTTTTTGTTGTCGCCACCAACATAAATTAATTCTGTTAGTTTTTGATCGTTCATAAATTTAGTAAATTTATCGACACCAATTGTTTTAATTGTTTCTTCATAAGCTAAAATATAGATTTGAGTTTTTGGATGTAACTTTTGAATCTTAACAATGGCTTTCATATATTCATCATAGTTTGAACACGCTTTTAAGGCCGCCTTCATTCTATTTTGAATTAATTCGCTATCCATAAATGGATCAGCTGCTGGAAAATCAATTTCTAAAACATCAACGCCGTTACCAACATAAATATCAGCAACATCAAATGTATCTTTAATGGTAGGATAACCTAATGATAAATAACCAATTAAATTCATCTTATTTACCTCCGTGGAATGCTTTAAGAATTAACGCTCTTAAATCATCTTTAGTTGGGCAAACTGGATTAGTTTTGGTACAACCATCCGCTAGTGATAAATCAACGATTTCATCTAAATGTTTCATTAAGTCTTCTTCCTTAACAAGTTCTTTTAATGAGCTTGGGAACCCTAAAACTTTGTTAAATTCTTTTAGTGCTGAAACCATATCTTTTTTACCAATCATTTTAGCTAGTTCATCATATCTTTCTTTTGCATAAGGTGCTTGCGAGTTAAATTCCGCAATATAAGGGAGTAAAATTGCGTTACATGTTCCGTGAGGAAGATGTAAAACTCCACCTAATGAGTGAGAAATAGAATGAACGATACCTAATGATACGTTAGTAAATGATAAACCGGCAACTAGTGAAGCATTTAACATTTTTTCTCTTAATTCCATGTTTTTTAAATCATTAATAACTTTTGGAAGAGTTTCAAAGATTTCTTTAATTGCTGCTCTGGCAAGAATGTCTGATAAGTAATTAGCACGGTTTGAAACATAAGCTTCAAGAGCGTGGCTTAAGGCATCAAATCCAGTTTCAATTGTTAATCTTCTTGGTTTAGATAACGTTGTTACTGGGTCACAAATGGCGACATCTGGCATCATTTCCATGTTACCAATACCATGTTTGTGGCCAGTAACATCATCAGTAATAACGATTGAACGTGAAACTTCTGATGCAGTTCCCGCTGTAGTTGGAACCGCACCAAATCTAGCTTTACCTCTTAATTTAGGAAATTTAGATTTGTCAGCAATTGTTTCTAAATCTTTAATTTCTGGATGTTCATAATAAATCCACATCGCTTTTGCTGCGTCCATAGTTGATCCGCCACCAATCGCTAAAATGAAATCTGGTTTTTCTTCTAACATAAATTTAGCACCTTTTAACACTGTACTAAATTTAGGATCTGGTTCGATTCCCATATAAACTTTATATGGAGTACCAGCTGTTTTTAAATGTTTTTCAACGATGTCCATTACACCGTTTTTATAAACGATATCATCACCTAAAACAATTACCATTTTTTTAGATTTGATATCCGCTAAATGGGCAAGTGTACCTTCACCAAAAAGAAGTTCTTGTCCAGCAAGTTTCATTGGTCTCATCATAGTTTTATTTCACTTCCTTTGCTTTTTCCATAAACTCTTTAGTTAATTTTAAAGAGATTGGTTTACTAATATCTTTATTTTCTTTGAATGCAGATCCAATAATTGCGCCATCAGCAATCTTAAATTGTTCCGAAACATTACTAACACTTACACCACTACCAATTAATACTGGAATTTTAACATTTTTCTTAACAACTTCAATTGCTTCAATTGGAGTTTGTTGACCAGTTGAAACACCAGTAACAATTACCGCATCAGCACCTGAAGATTGTGCCATTTTAGCAGAATCAACAAGTGAAATGTCTTTTGATAGCATATAGGTATATTTAACTTGAATGTCAGCTAAAATTTTTACATTTTCTGCACCTAACAATTTACGATATCTAGTTGCTTCAACGGCAACTGGATATAAAATACCGCCGTGGAAAATAACAGTATCAACATATACTGGTAATCTAACAAAATCTAAATCTAATGCTTTACAAATTGCTAAACCTGTTTTATAGTCATTAAATGCTGCATCTAATCCAATTGGGATTTTAACTTCTCTTTTAATTAAAGCTGAAACTGCTGATAAGAAAATAGCTTGTTCAAAGTTTAATTTTTCAGCTAGAGGGTTATCACCCATATTTTCAATCATGATCGCGTCAACGCCAGCTTTTTCTAATGTTTTAGCATCTTCAATAGCGAGTTTAATTATTTCTTCGTTATTATTTTGATAATCTGGCGTTCCAATAAGTGGTCTTAAATGGACCATTCCAATAACTAAGTTTTTCTTAAATAAACCCATAATTATTTACCACCGTTATTTAGTCTATAAATACTTTCTAAAGCGATTCTACATAATTCGTCTTCGCCTTTTCTTCTAACTTCGCCTTCGATTGAATCTTTGTAGTTTTCAAGAACGGTAACGATTGTTAAAACTGCAGTTTTAACGTTCATTAAACGTCCTAAAATTAACATACAAGAACTTTCCATATCAAGTCCAGCAACACCCATCTTTTTAGCATCTTCAAATACTTTAAAGACATCAGTGCCTCTTTCTTTTGATAATTTAGATTCTTTCATTTGTGAATAGTATCCATCTAAAGTCATATTTAATCCGTTGTCAGCAATTTTTCCGAAATCTCTTACTGTTTGTGAAATAACATTAACGAAATCAAAGTTAGCTACTGCTGGATAATTTAATTCAATATAAGTTTCACTAGTTGATTCTCTTCTAACTGAAGCAACTGGCACAATATAGTGTCCTAAAAGTTCATCTTTAAGTGACATAACTGTTCCCATTCTTAAAGCAACTTTCATCCCGCAGTTATACATTTCTTCCATTGCGATTGCGGCAGATGGAGCGCCAATACCAGTTGATGTAATCGTAACAGGCATTCCTTTATAAGTTCCAGTATAAGTATTATATTCTCTAGCGAATGCTACTTTTTGTGGATTATCTAAATATTCTTTTAAAACTTCTACCCTCCACGGGTCTCCTGAAAAAATAACGTTTGGTGCAATTGTTTTGTCTGTACCTTTCATGTAAATTGTTGGTTTCATAACTTATCTCCTTTATAATTTTTATTATACCTTTCTTTCACTTGGGCAAGTGTAGGGGCATTGGTCGTGCACCCTAATTCTTCAAGAATAAATGAGGAAACAACGCTTCCGATTCTTCCTGCTTTTTCAATACCTAAATCATTTAAATATCCGTATAAGAATCCTGCCATATATGCATCCCCGGCACCGGCAGTATCAATAATACGTTTTGGTGTTACTACTGGAATTTCAATGATTTCACCTTTTTTAGTATAGATAGTACTTCCACTACCACCTTTAGTTACTACAAAAATTTCCATTTTTGGTAACTTAAAGAAATCTTTAATTCCGTTAAAATTGAACTTATTGCATAAAACATCAGTTTCATGTGCATTAGCAAACATAATTTCAACTGAAGTAAATACTTTTTCTAAAACATCATCAGTAAATCCAGTTTCATCTAGTTTCATTCCAAAGGCTAGTGGAACATCATATTTTTTAGCTAATCTTAATGTTTCATCATTATCAGATTTAGAGTTAATCGTCATTACGACCATTCTTGCATCTTTAAATAACTCTTCATTATAATTAACAAAGTTTTCATCACTATGTGCTCCTGGATGGAATAAAGTAACGTGATCTCCTGAAGCGGTTTGAAGTAAATAACTAAAACTTGTGATTTTGTCATCTACTTTCATAATTCCTGATAAATCAACATTATGTTTTTTTAAATGTTCGCCTAATTTAATTTGTTCAAAGTCTTTACCAACTCTAATTAACGGAGTATTAGGAACATTTAATTTTCCTAGTATTGTTGAAATGTTTAACGAACATCCTCCATAATAAATCTCATTACTATCTTGGTTTAATACAATTGAAGTATAGCCAACTAGTGGAGTTTTATCTAACTTAACAATTCTATCCATACTTGGATAACCGGTAGTAAGTACTTTTTTCATTTTAACTTACCTCCATTAACTAACTCTATGTATTCATCTAATGTAACAACCGTACCTAAATACTTATGAATATCTCTTAAGAAAATTTCATTAGTAGTATCATCGCTAGTTCCTACACAATCTCTAATTACATAGACATTGTAATCTAAGTAATAACCATCAATAACTGTTGCATAAATACAGTTATTGGTTTTGGTTCCGACAACAACAATATTTCTAATATCGTGTTCTCTTAATATTAAGTCTAAGTCAGTCCCAAAGAATGAACTATATCTTCTTTTTTGAACGATATAGTCTTTTTTGTGGTCCACCTTAAGTAAACTTGTAATTTCTTCTCCACCAGATCCTTCAATACAACAAGGTCTCATATTTTGTAAGTTTTTATCAAACTTATCTTTACGGTAACGATGTTGAATAAAGATCACTAAATGTCCTTTACTTCTTGAAACTTCCAACGCTTTATTCATCGCTGGAATAATTTCTAAGTTTTTTGGATAATGGACAAGTCCGGTTGGATCAACGAAATCGTGAACCATATCAACAACAATAAAAGCCGTTTTAGTCGACATAATGCGCCCCCCTATCTAATTTATTTCTAACCTTTAATAATGAGTTAATTGTTAATACAATAATAATTGTAATATACGGAACAGTCTTTAATATTTGTGCTAGTGCATTATTCATTAAACCAATGTTCATCGCTAGTGATTGCGTTAAACCAAAGATTAATGCATAAATGGTAGTTCTACCTGGGCGACCATCACCACAATAGAATGCAGCAATTGCGATAAATCCAGTACCAGCAATAACTACTGGAGAGAATAATCTAACTTGCTCAACCGCAATGTTAAATCCAGCAAAACCAACAATTACAGCTGACATAATTAATACGATATATTTAACTTTATTAACTTTAATACCAACTGAACGTGCGGCATCTTCTGATTCTCCAATAACTTGAGTATACATACCCATTCTTGTTTTATATAAAAATACTGAAACAATTACAAACAATACTATTGTTAAAAAGACCATTGGCGTATGTCCACTTAATAAGGCTCCTAAAATTGGGATATCGTGAACGGCAGGGATGATTAGTTGCATTTTACTTTGTTCAAGGGTTACTGGAATTGAATTTTGATTTAATTTACCGATAGTGTTTAAATGCTTAATCACAAATCCGCCAACTGCAGCAGCGAGAATGTTTATCGCAAACCCCGTAATAACAAAGTTAGCTTTTTGCGTTACCGCAAAGAATGCATAAATTAATCCCATAATTGCTGATATCGCAATCGCCGATAATAGTCCCCACATATAAGAACCCGTAAAATACATCACTACTGTACTAACAAGGGCACTAAATACCATAAATCCTTCAAGACCAATATTAACAATATTAATCTTATAAGCTAATAAGCCACCAAGGGCACTAATAATGATTGGCACAGCAAAGATAATTGTTTGTGCAAGAATACTATCAACAAAATTCATATTACTTACCCTCCTTATTTGGCTTTTCAGTTACTTTACTTCGATAAAGAAGATTAACTAATTCTTTTTTATTAAGACTTGAGAATCCAGAAATATTATTTTCTCTTGCAATCGCTTTAAGTTCTGGAATAGTTTTGGCCACTAACGCTTTTATTGTTAAAGGTTTTAACTCTTCTGCTGGAGGTGGTGTTTCAACCACTTGAACAGGTTCTACTTTTGGTTCCACAACTTCAACCACTTTTGGCTCTTTAACTTCGACTACTTCTGGTTTTTTAACTTCTAAAACTTCTTCTTTAACTTCTAAAGGTTTTGCTTCTAAAGTTCCTTCTTTTTTAGCTCTACGTTTTTCTTTACGTAATAAACGTTTTTCTTTAGCTCTGTAAACTAGATGTTTAATGCTAATATAAGCTGGTGAGTTTTTATCCTTAACCATCTTAACTGATAAGAATAAAATTAATAACGCTTGGATAATTGTTACAACTTCAGCTGGAACATCGGTGTTAAATGCAACTCTACCGCTACCTACTTTTAAAATACCGTAGAATAACGCGGCAATAAATGCTCCTTCAGGGGCGTGTCCACCTAGAAGTGAAATAACCATTCCGTCCCATCCTAACCCTGGATTAGATGAGAATGTTTCAGAATATTTATATTCTTCACTCATTAACCAGCCAGCACCAGCTAAACCAGCAACGGCACCACTTAGTAACATAATGATAATAATTTTTCGACGAACTTTAATTCCGGTTGCTTCAGTAAATTGTAAGTTAGTTCCAAGTGATCTAATTTCATATCCAAGTTTAGTTTTTCTATATAAAAACCAAACTAATATGAAGACAACCACAGCAATAAAGAAAAATGCTGTCAGCTGGGTATTACCAAATCCTTTAAAGATGGCATTTTGTCCTACCGCATGAGTTGAAACGGTTCCTGATCTTGGATCTCTAAATGGTCCAATTGTTAAGGCTTTTAGAATTTCAATAATTGCATAGTTTAATAGCAAGGTAACAACCATTTCATTAACGTTCAAATACGCTTTTAAAAGGGCTGGAATAACTGCAGTTAATACTCCGACTACGATTGCTACTACTAATAATAGTGGAATTAATACCATTCTAGGAAGTGTTTGTAATTGATATCCTAGAACTGCAGTGGTAAATCCGGCAACGATAATTGAACTTTCAACCCCCATGTTGAATAGTCCAGCCTTAAAACTAATCATAATTGCTAGACCAGCAAGTAATAATGGCCCCATATAGTGAAGAATTCTTGCAAATCCTCTTAAACTAAAGGCACTATCCAAAATTACTCGATAAACAGTTGCAGGGTTTTCTTTACTAATTAAAATTGGAATCATTGCAATTAGGAATGCTAGCAAGATTGGAACAATAATATTAATCGCACTTGAGATGGTTGATGTTGTTCTTTCAACAGAAACAGGGTTAACTTCTACTTGTTTATTAGTTACTTTTTTAATTGCCATCGCTAACACCTCCCATTAATAATCCTAATTTTTCAGTAGTGGCTTCACTACCTAAAACCTCTCCAATTATTTTCCCTTCATACATTACTAAAATTCGATCTGATAGACTCATAATTTCAGTAATTTCGCTTGAAATTAATAATACCGCTTTTCCGCTTTCAGCAAATTCAATAATTGAGTTATGAATAAATTCAATAGCTCCAATATCAACTCCACGAGTTGGTTGACTAGCAATTAAGACTTCAGGTTGTTTTTCTAACTCTCTAGCAATAATTACTTTTTGAGCATTACCACCAGATAATTGAGAGACATTTCCTCTTCTATCACTAACTCTAATATCATATTTTTCAATTGCTTTTTCACGTCTTTGAGTAATTCTCTTACGATTGAAAATTCCTCCGCGATTAATTTCTTTATCTGATAGGCATCCAGCGATAATATTTTCGCTAATGGTCATATCTCGATTAACACCATGAACATATCTATCTTCTGGAATAATTCCAACGCCAGCCTCCCTTAATTCTTTTGGCCATTTGTTGGTAATTCTTTGGTCATATAAATAAGTATTACCTGAAATTGAGCAAATCATACCAGTTAACAAACCGACTAATTCAGTTTGACCATTACCATCAACTCCAGCAATACCTAATATTTCACCTTTTCTAATATTAAAAGATACGTCATTAACAACTAATTGACCATCTTTATTTTTAGTTGTTAATCCGCATACTTTATAAACTACATCATCGTCTTCTTCAAAACAGATGTGATCTTTTTTAATATCTAATAATACATCACGGCCAACCATCATTCCTGCTAGTTCAGCTTGAGATGTATCTTTAGTTAATACTGATCCTACTACTTTTCCTCTTTTGATTACATAGACTCGATCGCTAACGTCTAAAACTTCTTGAAGTTTGTGAGTAATAATGATGATTGTCTTGCCAGCATCTCTCATTTGTCTTAAACTAACAAAAAGATCATCAATTTCTTGAGGAATTAAAACTGCAGTAGGTTCGTCAAAGATTAAAATATCAGCTTCTTTATGAAGCATTTTCAAAATCTCAACTTTTTGTTGAGCCCCTACTGATAAATCTTTAATTCTATCTGTCGCTTTTAAATCATATCCTGATGAATCTATTAACTTTTGAATTTCTTCAACTTGGGTCTTTTTGTCAATAAAAGGCGTTTTAACACCTTTTATTTTTCTTGTTTTTTCTCTACCTAAAAAGATATTATCGCTTACAGTCAAAGAAGGAACAAGCTTAAAATGTTGATGCACCATTCCGATGCCATGGGCAATGGCATCGGTTGGTGATCTAAAATCAACTTCTTCCCCTTTAACGATAATTTGACCACTAGTTGATTTTAAAAGACCATATAACATATTCATTAAGGTTGATTTTCCGGCACCATTTTCACCAACGATAGCAAGGATTTCCCCCTTGTTAGCGTGCATGGTAATGTTGTCGTTAGCGACGAATTCTCCGAATTTCTTCGTTAGATTCTTAATTTCTACAACCTTCATGTCAATAGCCCTTATTAGTTAACGAATGTAATTTTTGGTAGTTTTGATTTGTCTAATGCTTCGCCTTTTTGAGCGTCAGTTACTTTAATTTGACCACTTTTAATTTTTTCTGCTAATGTGTTAACTTTGTTTTTAATTTCTGTCCACTTAGCTTTAGCTGCTTCAGTATTAGCAATATATCCTGAAATGGTAGCTAAATCAGTAATTCCAGTACCTTCGCTCTTTAAGTCATAGTATCTAGTTGCATCACTATTTTTAAGTGTTCCATTAATTAATTCTTTTGTCATTCCGTATGTAACAGCATCAGTTTTCTTTAAAACACTTGTTAATACGTGTCCTGGTTTTAATGCGTCTTGGTTAGCGTCAACGTCAACCATTAATCTCTTAGCTGTTTCAGCTTCGTTTCTAATGTTGTCAGCTA
Source organism: Acholeplasmataceae bacterium (assembly GCA_012515785.1). GTDB lineage: Bacteria > Bacillota_I > Bacilli_A > Acholeplasmatales > Acholeplasmataceae > DUQW01. The sequence goes on from JAAYXR010000072.1 coordinate 19,996, forward strand.
CACCACCAGCAGCACCATAAACAATGTTAACTCCGTTTTCATAGAATGTTTTAATCTTAGTTGCGTTTTCTTGTGAGGCACCAAATCCTGCTGTATTATCTTCATAAAACTTATATTTTGGAGTATTTAATTCGTTAGCCATATAGTTAGCGCCTTCAACAAATCCATAGCTGAATACTCTAATTCCGTTTGAATCTGTTCCACCAACGAATGCTAATGCACGGTCGTTAGCAAATGTATAGCCTTTTCCTTCAAATAGAACTGCTCTATTTTCATTAACTAATACACTTAATGCTCCTGCTAGGAAAGATGATTCATTAACACCAAAGATTACTTCAATTACGTTGTCGTGGATTCTCTTTCCGTCTTTTCCTGTGTTAGCAAATTCATTAAACACAACAAATGTAGTTTTTGGATATCTCTTAGCAATTGGATCTCCACCAGAATAAGTTGTAATCAAAGCTTCGAAGTTGTATTCAAGAGTAAATACTAAATCGTAACCTTGTTGTCCGAATTCATCTAGAGATGTTGCAATATCCCCTTGAGATGAAATGTTTACAGTTTTAACTGAAACATTGTCATGTTCTTGCTTAATTTTGTTCAAACCTGCAACTGCAAATTGGTTATAACCATTGTCTTGTAATGTTGCTGCTGAACCAATTAATCCAACTTTGAACTCTCCGCTACCACGTGAACCATCACATGCGAATAGAGCCAATGATAATAAAACTAAACTAACTAATGCAAATAATCTTTTCATAAATTTTCTTTCCTCCCTTTATTATTGCAATTTGTTTTATTTGAAATCCACACTTCAAAATTCATGATAGTGTAAACGGTTTCATAGTAATTATATCATAATTACAATTGACAGCACAATCATTTTTATAAAGTTGTTTACTTTTTCCATTTTCTGTTTATATCAATGAAAAAAGTTGTTTAATTGTCTTGTTTTCACCTTTTTTTCCTAAAAAAAGGACTGATAAAGCCAATTTTAGTTAATTTTGGCTAATTTCAGTCCTTTTCTATTTACGACATTTTTACATATTCGCTTGTTGTTATTTGAAAAGTTGTATAGTTTTATGGTGTTGAACCGCCACCATATGCAGCAAGTAATGCTGCAGCCTCTTCTTCACTCAAAGCGGCTACTAATTGATCTTGAATATTTTGAATTTCTTCAGGTGATAAATTATCAACATTATCCATTAAAGCTTGAACTTGTTCTGGTGTAACTTCTCCTGGAGGAGTTGTCGCGATATCAGTAATTATATCTTGAACTTCTGGGTTGCTAGAAGTTACTCCGCCAAGTACGTTTTGGATTACTCCTTGAATATTACTAATAATTGTAGTATCTGCAGCAGCTGATCCTTGGAAAGTTAAAGTTAAGAACCCTTCGTTTGTCTTGCTGCCTTTTGGTGTAATTCTTTCAGACGCAAAACTTGATAAGAAATTATTGATAACTAACATATTATTTCTAACTGCTTCACTCGCACCAAATAATTCAAGTAAATCTTCGGTTTCTTCAGCACTTAAAGTTACATGCTCACCAATTTTTAATCTTCCAAGTTCAAATTGTAAGCCTCTTTCTTCTTGTTTTAATACCATTTCAACTTTAAATGTAGTAACAAAACTTTTTGATGAATCTAATTGATTAAAGAATTTTATTTGTACGTTTAAGTGCATTCCTGCAGGATAAATATCAATCGTTGGGATTGAAATATCAAGTGTATAATCTTCACCACCAAATTTGAATGTTTGATGGAGTGATTGATCTCTTAAATAGAAATCTAATAACTTATTAATTTCTAATTCCGATAAGTTAACATATAACTCTCCAGCTTCACCGCCTAACGATGAAAGTAACATTGTCGCACCTTTACTTCTTAACATCGCATCTTTTTCGGCTTCTGATTGTAATTTTTTGTGTTCAGGCACGTGATCTAATATTTCACTTAAATATAATTTTGAAGATTTAAGTTCTAATTTAATTTTCGATTTATCAACTACAACATCTAATAACTCATTGTAAGTTAAAATCTTAATTAAAGTTGTCATTGCTTGTTGGCCAGATCCCTCCATCAAGCCGCCCACAAGTTTAATCTTATCAATTGTAGCGGTCCAGGTTGCCTGATCAAACGTACCAACGCTTTGCCCATTAATTACTAAAGCATCCTCAATGATAGATTTAAGATCAACCCCGGTTTTATCCACTACCGTGTTAACTAAACTTCTTGGTAGTGGTAAATTACCAATTTTCGCTTTAGTTAATTGTAACTTCATTTGACGTGGATTACCTGGAACATTAAAAGTAATCTTAAATTTAAGTGAAACACTCGTACCTACTTTTATTGGTTTAATTAAATCTGCCCTTGCTTTAATTGTGATTTCATCATCTTCTAGCTTAGTCCAAGCTCCAACGATACCAACTTCTACTCCTTCAGTAATTTTATCAACATATTTATTTTCATTACTGTCATCAATTAAATAATTTGGATTATTTTTCTTTAACGCTTGATAAATCATCGTGTTAATTTCATCTTGCGTTAATTCCACCCCAAACTCATTATTTGCTGGGTCTTCTAAAAAATGTTCCATTGAACTTGCAAATACTTCATTTGTGGTAAATCCCCTTGATTCCTCAGTGCGATATGTTTCAACTGGTGGCTTTGCACTATCTATCATCAATAAAATTAATGCTATAGGAATTAAAATGATAAGCCCAATAATTATTAATATACCTCTAAAAAACCATTTCATAACTCTTCCTCCTTTTTATGTAGAGTATCCGCCTAATAAATAATTTGGTAGCGGACCATCCTTTTTATATTTATAATAAGCTGCGGCCGCAATCATTGCCGCGTTGTCAGTACAATACTGCATTTTTGGAATGATAATTTCCACATTTGGTATTTCTTCAAATACCCTTCTTCTTAATCCTTTATTAGCGGCAACACCACCACCAATAATTAATTGTTTTACTGGATGTTTTTCTATTGCCGCTTTAGTTTTGTTAATTAAAACATCAATTACTGCTTCTTGGAATGATGCGCTAACATCTTTAACATCTAGTTCAATATTTTTTTGTCTATTGTTATGAACAAAATTAATCACCGAACTCTTTAATCCACTAAAACTAAAATTTAAATCTCCTGAATCCATTACTGGTCTTGGAAAATTATAGATTGCCTTGCCTTCTTGAGCAAGTTTATCAATAATCGGACCACCTGGGTAACTTAAGCCTAAAACTCTAGCTACTTTATCATACGCTTCACCAACCGCATCATCATAAGTTTGACCGATGATTTCAAAATCAAAATGATCTTTAGCGTATATTAACTCAGTGTGTCCACCACTGACTAATAATATTATTGCTGGAAACTTAATTTCATTATCAATTGATGCGGCATAGATATGACCATGTAAATGGTTAATCCCAATTAATGGAATACTATTAGCATATGCAAATGCGCTAGCGGCATTAATTCCAATTAATAGCGCCCCAATTAATCCTGGTCCCTCAGTAACAGCCACTAAATCAATTTCATTAGGTGTTACTTTCGCTTTTTCTAAAGCTTCATCAAATACTGTTGTTAAATATTTAATATGGTTTCGTGAAGCGATTTCAGGGACAACTCCACCAAACACTTTGTGAATATCAATTTGTGATAAAACTACATTACTTAAAACTTCTTTTCCGTCTTTTAATATCGCAACACTAGTCTCATCACAGCTTGTCTCAACTGCTAATATTATCATATAGTTTTATCCTCCCATACATATATTATTCCATCTTCATCATGATAATATCGAGGGCGGATTCCTACATTAATAAATCCAAATTTTTCATAGATTTTCCTAGCCGCAAGATTCGATTCCTTGACTTCTAAAGTGATTTTATTAATCTTTTCTTTTTTTAATTCTTCAATTGAATAATTAAATAATTCTTGACCAATCTTTTGACTTTGAAATTCTTCTTTAACTCCAAAGAAATATATTTCAGCTTCTCCGTCAATTACTTGATAAATGACATACCCTAAAATTGTATCGTGACTATCAACCGTAACATAAACACGATGATATTCACTTTTTACTTGATTATGTGAATTAGCCATTTCTCCTGGAAATAATTCTTTATGGATAATAGTAATGCCAGGAACATCACTTATTTTCGCTAATCTCGATATCATAAGTTCATTTCCGCTTCTGTTTTTCTTAAATAATTAGGTACATAGTCATTAACATTTTCAACTAATGTTTTTTTCTTAATGATTTTACTAACATCAATTTGGTAATTATTTTCATCAATATTAATAACTTTGTAGTTATTATACTCTTCTAAAGTTAAAATGTCACTATGTAACATTAATTTATCTTCTTTTATTGTTGTAATTCCTTCATAAATACCAGTAAAATATTGATTTCTTCTAGCATCGATCATTCCTAAGACTTTTCCTTCATATCCACTGGTTAAAAAGAAAATACTGCTTACTTCATATAAAGGTATCTTTAAGGTGTAGGCTAACATTTTACTAGTCATCCCAGCGACACGAAGGCCAGTATATGAGCCGGGACCACTGCCAACAACAATTTCTTTAATGTCCTTAATTGATACTTTGTTTTTAGCCAGTAAATTATCAATCGCGTCAACCATATATTTAGCGTGATCTTTTCTTGCCACTCTTGTGTAATAATCAATTAATTTATTATCACGAGTTAATCCGATCCACATTAATTTAGTTGAACTATCTAAAATTAATCTAAACACTTTAATACCCCTTTATATTTATCGCCTTTAGGAATAAAAGTAAACTCACGAGTATTATCACCCGTTTTATTTATTTTAATTAACAAATGTTCTTTTGGTAACAACTCTTCTACTTGAAAAGGCCACTCAATTACCACAACTGCATCATATAAATATTCTTCTAAGTCAAAGTCTTCTCCAAGTCCATCAAGGCGATATAAATCTAAATGATATAAATCAAGATTATCATTTGGATAATGTTTCATAATAGTATAACTTGGACTATTGACGATTTGTTTAATGCCTAACCCTTTAGCTAGCCCTTTAGTAAAGGTGGTTTTACCGGCCGCTAAGCTACCATCAAGTAAAATAACTATTGGTTCTTTTAAGATTTCTCCTAACTTAATTCCTAATTCTACTGTTTCTTCTGGGTTTTTAGTTACTACCTTAATCATTTTGTTGGCTTCCCTAATAACCTAAACATATTTGATTTATAAAGTTCAACTCCTGGTTGATCAAATGGATTAACTTCTAATAAGTATGCTGACATCGCGCACGCTTTTTCAAAGAAGTAAACTAAATATCCAAAACTATACTCAGTTAATTCTGGAATTTCAATTTCCATAATTGGCACTCCACCAGCATAGTGAGCTTCAATCGTTCCTTTTTGGGCTTGTTTATTGACATAACTAACTTTAGCACCCGCTAAATAGTTTAAGTTATCATTATCATTTTCAAAGAAAGGAATTTTAATATCTTTAGAAACTTTATTAACCGATAAAACAGTTTCAATTAAAAATCTTGGACCATCTTGCATATATTGTCCCATTGAATGTAAATCAGTAGTTAAATTAATACTAGCTGGGAATAATCCTTTACCGCCTTTACCTTCTGATTCACCATATAATTGCTTCCACCATTCACCTAAATAAAATAATTCATATTCATAAAAAGCTAGAGTTTCAACTTTAAAACCTTCTTTATATAAAAGGTATCTAACTAATGCATATTTATAAGCTTCGTTTTCTTCAATATCAGTTTGATGATATTTAACCATTGCGTGCTCAGCACCCTTAACCATTTCTTTAATGTTATATCCGGCTGCCGCAAGTGGCAATAATCCAACCGCGCTTAAAACACTAAAACGTCCACCAACATCATCAGGAATAACAAATCTTTCATATCCTTCCGCGACTGATGCACTATAAAGAGCTCCTCTTTTAGCATCAGTGGTAACAAAGATTCTGTTTTTAGCTTCTTCGCCATATTTTTGATAAATTAATTCTTTTAAAATTCTAAAAGCGATCGCTGGTTCAGTTGTTGTTCCTGATTTAGAAATAACATTAATTGAAAAATCTCTATTTTCTAAATATTTAACTAATCTATTTAAATATCCGCTCGACATTTGATGTCCAGCAAAGATAACTTCCATCTTCTGATCTTCTTTATTAACTAAATAATCAAGAGCGGCTTGGGCCCCTAAATAAGACCCACCAATTCCAATCACGACTAAAGTTTCGCTTTGTTGCAAAATTTTATTAGCTGCCGCTTGAATTCGAACCATTTCACTTTGAATATCAGTTGGTAATGTAACCCAACCTAAAAAGTCACTACCAGCTCCACTTTTATTGTGAATCATATCGTGAACCTCATTAACTCTACCTTGATAATCTTTTAAATTTGACTTAATAAACTTTTTAGTTAAATCAATTTTGACATTTAAATACGACATGTTATCCTCTCCGTTCAATATCATATATATTATACAATAGTTTCAAAAAAAAAATAAAGGCTTGATAAATAATGTATTATTATCAAGCCAATAATTTACAATTAAACTGCTACTACCGCAATAACACCCGGAACTCTTTCAACTAAAATTCTTTCAATTCCGTCATATAATGTAGTATCAATCAAAGCGCAACCGACACATGCTCCTAACATTCTAATGTAGACAATTCCATCTTCAAGCTTAACAAACTCTAAGTCGCCTCCATCTCTATTTAGATATGGTCTTATTTGCTCGAGTATTCTTTTTACTTCTTTTTCCATTTCCACTGTCTCTAGTCTCCTCTTTTATTCTTTTTAAAATATAGTAAGGCGTGTTGTAGTTACAAGAATCATTTAAGTAATCCGGAATAAAATTGTAACTAGTTTTGCCCTTTTCGTTATCGCCAAATCCTTTTAATCTTAAGATACCTGATGACACATCTCCGACAATATAATCATATTGTTTAAAAGAGACATCAACATATCTTTCATTAAACGCTTGTGGATCAAAGGCGTCGCGGTAATTTTTAATTAAATCAAATTTTCCGTGTTCAGTTTCAACAATCATGATAATCCTCCTCTAATAAGCAAACTGCTTCCGCGGCAATCGCTTCACTTTGCCCTATTGGGCCTATTTTCTCGGTAGTCGTTACTTTAAAATTAATCGCTCCATTTGGGATTTTTAATAAGTATGCTATGTTATGTAAAATCTCTTGTCGATACTTAAATAATTTAGGTTTTTCTAAGTATAATGAGACATCAATATTCGCGATTAAATAGTTTTTATTTTTCATCTCTTCAAGTGCTCTTTGAAGTAAGACTACTGATGAGATATCTTTATATTCATCACTAGTATCAGGAAAATTAGTTCCTAAATCTCCTAATCCTAAAGCTCCTAAAATTGATTCAGTAATCGCATGTAATAAGACATCGGCATCGCTGTGTCCCAATAAGCCAACTTCTGAAGGGATATCAACTCCACCTAAGATTAATTTTCTTCCTTTTTCTAGGCGATGAATATCAAAACTATGTCCGATTCTAAATCCACGATTCATTAATTTTTGGATGCGCCATAAATCATCTTTTTCAGTCAGTTTATCATTTGATTTAGTGTGGAAAACTGGAAAAAGTGAGGCGTTAGGGAAGATATCTAAAACCATTCCCACTTCATCAGAGTATTGATCTTCTGCCTTACTAAAAGCGTCTAATAATAACTCTCGTTTAAAAACTTGAGGGGTTTCGGTAGTAAAATACATTTTCCGGTCACGTGATATAATTTTATCACCCTTACCAATTTCTTTTAACGAATCAGTTAGCCATTTTGCTAAAAAACAACCGTCACCAACACTAATATGATTAAGGAGTTCTCCTACCATTCCTTTAGTTAATAGGGGCCTAGCGGCATCGTGAATAAAGACATATTCTCCAGTTGCTTCCTTAACTCCATTATAAACACTTTCACCACGATAATTACCACCTTTTACCACTTTTACATTAGGAATTTTAATATCTTTATTAGTAACTAGAATTACTTCAAATCCCATTTCTAAAAAGACCTTCATACTATGATAATAGAGTGGTTTACCTTTTAATAATATATCCATTTTGTTTCCAGTCCCACCAGACATTTTATATCTAGTTGAGAGACCAGCGGCAACAATCACTGCAGAATTCATCTTTATCCTTTAAAATAATAATCTAATTTTTGATCGTGACTATCCACTTCAAATTCAACTTCTTGAAAATCATAGATTACACCAACCACATGCTTTGGGCGATATCTTACTAAAAACTTATCATAATAACCACCACCAAAGCCTAACCGGTGGTTATTAAAAATTGCAATCGCGGGAACTAATAAATAATCAATTTCCGTTACTTCTTCAATATTTACTGGTTCTAAAATATTAAACTTAGCTGATTTAAATTTAGTATCATCACTAATTTTTGAAAATAACAAACCTTTATTAATAATTTTGGGCACACAAAATACTTTATCATCTTTTAATAAATCCGTTAAATCAATTTCATTTTTAGTTGGCATATAAATACCTACTACATGAGCCTTTTGATAATTTTTATCTAAACGAATTTTACTAATAATATTAGCACTTTTTAAAGCAATATTTTTACTAGATAGTCTTAACCTTTTACCTAATATTATCTTTCTAATTTTCGCTTTACTTAATATCTCCATAATAACAAACATGCCCTTTATATTTCGGGTTTTCAGCTACTTTTAAAGCTGACATTGCTGTTTCTAACATTTCGTTTTCGTTATAACCATCGTTGTTAATAATTGAAATACCGGCAAACACTTCAAGTTCTAATTTACTTGCTCCGTACTCTAATACCATATTTAAGTAATCATCATTTCCTTGAACACCTTTTCTAATTAAGTTCATTTTTCGTTGATCATCTAAGATGAAGGCGAAAGTTGAACCTGAAATTCTAAAAATACTATTTTCTTCAGAAACAAATGATTTTTCTAATTTAGAAATATATTCAGAAATTGCCATATTGCCAACTTCACGGCCGTGAAGTTCATTAATATATGGTAAATTTTTTAATCTTACAATAACCAAGTGAAAATATCTTTCCTCATCAATAATTTTACGAAGTTTAATCGTTAAGTCGTTTTGATCACCCATAGTATCTAAGTTTTGTAAGTTAGTCCGCATAAAATGTTTCGTTGATACTTGATTAATCGCACTCATAATCATCGTGTTTTCTTCTAAGAAAATCTTTTTACTTTTATCGGTATACCACTTGTAGACACCATTAGAAAATAGGCGATACTTCATCTCCATATTTGGAGTTCCTGGGGTTAATTGATTTAATTTAGTTAAGTAACGATTTAAATCATCTGGTTGCATTAATTTTAATAAATCTTCAGTATGAACATTGTTTGATTGGAATCCTAGCTCTTCAACTAAAGTATCTGAGATCCAAGTTGATTTATCTTCAATATCACTAAACGCTAATCCTTCATCACTTACTTCTAACGTTGCCACGAATTGTTCTTGAAGAGTTTCAAGTTGAAGGGTAGTTTGTTTTAATTGTTTTTCAACCCCCAGTAAATTGAAGTCAGTTTTCATCTCGCCAATTAAAAATCTTCCGTAATATCCAAATTTAGAATACATTGCTTGATCAATCATATGAACAACTGAAGTGTCACCTTCACTATTTAAATAAACGATTTCAAGCTTAACAATATCATTTGGTGCTTTAATTTTTTTAAGTTGCTCTAGCATTTCTTCAAAATCACGATTCGAAGAATTTTTGTTATTTACTTGAGTGATTCTAATAGTTCGGTTTAATACATCAAATAATTTTTTGTTTAATACTTCTTCAAAAGTAACATCAAAATCTTGTAATAAATTAGAAGAAATGTCTTTAATACGGTCTTTTTTATCAATTATTAAATAGGTATTCCAAGGACTATTTTTAATTGACTGGGTATGCATTGATAACTGCTTTTTCGCAAATAACATCCTAACAAATAATATTAAAATGAATACTAAAAGCAGTACAATTTCAAAGATTCCCATATAATTATAGATCATTAAGAAAGTTGGATTTTCTTTAATAACCGTTGAGTATATTGCAAAAAAGACTATCGAGACTATTAAATTAGTCAATACGATAATCGTTTTATAAAATGGTACTTTTGAATTATTAATTCCTTCTAATAAAACTACTAGCCCACTTAAAACAGCCAATAAAAGAATTGAAATCGGTAAAAAATCCATTATTTAATCCTTTCCTATAAGTAAGGTAGAAAATATATTAAAAATATAATTCCAGCAGTTAAGATAACCGCAATAATTAAAAATAGGTATGAGTGTTTATTTAGAAATTTTACCATTCTATCAGTTTTATTATTAATCGCAATTGTCACAAACGGCTTAGTTACAAAGCGATATATTGATTGAATAACTTTTTTCATGATAACCCCTCCTATTTAATATATAAGTTTAGGTAATCCAATAACTTTTCACGACTATTAAGTTTAATTAACATACTGGCTACAGCTATTGAAATATCTCCAGTTTCTTCACTAACTACAATCGTTAAACTATCGGTAATCTCACTAATACCTAAAGCGGCACGGTGACGTGATCCCATTGTTTTATCGAATGTATCATTCCGAGATAAGGTAAAATATGCTGCCGCACACACTACTTCATCCCCTCTAATAATAACGGCTCCGTCGTGCAATGGTGTTAGTGGTGTAAAGATATTTAATAGTAGTTCTTTGGTTACTTTACCATTAATTAAAATCGCTTTTTCAGCATATTGGTCTAAAGTATTGTGGTTTTCCATCGTAATGATTGCCCCGATTTTACGATTCGATAAATCAATTACTGCATCAATAATATGTTCTTTCGTCAACTCAGAACTAACACGCATACCAGACATTTTATTGACTTCTTGAGCCCAACCCGCATCATATTTCGCGCGAATATCAGGAGCGATAATAATCGCAATAATAACTGGCAATACAATAATATTCATATAAATCAAAATATCTTTTAAAATTTGTAACTCTTCAGGTATAACTATAAAATAGAAAAACGCTGAAACGCCCATAAACATCAATCCAGCTAGAAAGAGACTAAATGTTTTACGATTGGTAAACATTAATCTTAAAAAAGCATAAATTGAGATTATCATTAAATACGCAGTTACAGCTATTACCCAAATTGGAGTTCCTTGCCACATAAAAATCACCTGCCGTTCCCTTTAATTATATCATAATATATCATATATAGTGATATAATAATAGTCAAGGAAGGTGACTTTTTTTAATGGACATTGCAATTTTAGGAACTATTACAAAAGGCGAATCACTTGAAGCAACTAGAAGATCACTTGAAGAATTAAAGGCTCTAGCCTTAACTTTAGAAATAGACGGACAGGAGCAAATAATTCAATCAAGAGAAACTCCAGTACCAAGTACCTATTTTGGTAGTGGTAAAGTTGAAGAAATTAAGTTAATCGCCGAATCAATTAACGCTTCGATTTTAATTGTTGATGATACTTTATCGCCAGCGCAAATTAGAAACTTAGAAAATATCCTAGAACTTCAAATCATTGATAGAAGTTTTTTAATCCTTCAAATATTTTCCATTAGAGCGAAAACTAATGAAGCTATTTTAGAAGTAAGACTCGCACAAAATGAATATATGCTACCGCGTTTAGTTGGCCTTGGTAAGTCATTATCTCGTCAAGGCGGTGGTACTTATAACGCTAAGGGGCCTGGGGAAACTAAACTCGAATTAGATCGTAGAAAGCTACTAGATGATATTTCACGAGTTAAACGGGAACTCTCAAAAATCAGGAAAGCTAAATCAACATCAAGAAAACGTAGACAAAAAAATGAAGTTCCAATTGTCGTTTTAGTTGGTTATACTAACGCTGGTAAATCAGCAACTTATAACTCGCTTGTCACACTCCTTGATAACTATAATTCAAAACTCACTTTTGAAGAAGATATGCTGTTTGCCACTCTTGATACTAAGTCTAAGGTATTAAAAGCGGAAAATAGACCACCATTTATCTTAATTGATACTGTTGGTTTTATTCATAAATTGCCACACGAATTAGTTAACTCCTTTGAGTCAACTTTATCTGATATTAAAGATGCTGATTTAATTATTCATGTTGTTGACGGCTTAAACGCTTCTCCTGAAGAGATGAAAATTACTAAAGAAATCTTAGAAAAATTAGAAGCTACTGAAATTGAAAGATTAATCGTCGTTACTAAATCTGATTTAATTGATGGGCCGGTATTATTAGATGAAGATTTCTTACCAATTTCTAATAAAACAAAAGATAACATTGATCTTTTAGTCTCTAATATTTACTATAATATCTATAATGATAATGTCATTAGAGATTTGATTATTCCTTTTGAAGACGGGCATATAGTCAATTACTTAAAAGAAAATAATAATGTTATCTTTGCTAATTATATGGATCACGGAGTCCATATAAAAACCTCGCTGACTCCGCGCGAGGTTAAACGATATGAAAAATATATAATTAACGCTTAATATAAAAGGGGCTGTAAAGAAATGAAGAATTAATTTTTCTTCTTAGTACTTTACAGTCCTTTTTTCTTTTTTAGATAGAAAATATCGCAGTTCTACTAAAAAACACCTATTTTTAGCCATACTAAAAGA